>JAYTRP010000201.1:0-5942 GCA_043746145.1 Hyphomicrobiales bacterium
GAACCGAATTTGGCGATGACCCGAAGCGTGACGCCTTCCGCTTGTGCAAGATAGACCGATGGCGTTTGGCCAACGGGCTTGTCGCCAAGGAGACTGCGCGCCGCGCGGCGCGACATGGGCGTATCAAGATGGCGCGCGAGATCGCGACCTTTGCGCGACTCCAGTCGACGCGCGAGCCCCGCAAAGAAATGCAGTCCTTCGTAGCAATAGACGCTTGCCGCGGACACTGCCGGCGCCCATTCTCCAAATGCATCGTGATAGCGCTCAAGAAAACTATCGTTTGCTTTCGAGCGTTGACTGGCAAAATAATGCGCGGCAGTAAAAAGATTGACGGAGGCTTCGGCCCCGATCCCGCAAATGACGGTTTCATCGACAATCAATCCAAAGCGCAGCATCTTTTCGTCAAGCCCGGCTGCGGCGAACGCGCGGTTGAACACGATCGCGCTTTGCCCCACCAGGGCTTGGATCACGACCTGTGCGCCGCTGCGCGCGATCCGCCGCATCAGGTCGCCCTCCCCCACTCGCCGATCGACGACGAACGCCTCGCCAACCAAGCGTCCACCTTGAGCCTGCAAAACCCGTCGCACCGATTCAAGCGCGCTTTGCGGCCAGATGTAGTCGTCTCCCACAAAGAAGAAGCGCTCCGCTCGCCGGTTGTCGCGAAGCCAGCTTAACGCCGGGGCAATCAACTCCTGGTCTGTACTGCCGATCGCCACGGTCGAGGGTCCGCAGGCTGTCCCTTCATATTGCGGCGTATAGATATAAGGCGTCTCGCCGGATACGCGGTCGCTGATCGCGTCGCGTAAATTGCTGGGATGACCCCCGACAATCACGTCGGCGCCGTCGATGTCGATTAGTGTGTCGACGGCGTCGATCGCCTGATTGACGGTCCAACCGCAATCGCGCGTGGCGATCTCGATGTTCTGTCCTAACACGCCGCCGCGTGCGTTGATTTCCGCAGCCGCCAGCATCGCCGCAGCGTCCAGTGCGGGGGCCCAGACGCCCGCAACGCCGGTCCTCGCATGTAGCAAGCCGACCTTCACTGCCTCACTCCTGCGTTATGCCGGATCAAGCGACCGTCCCTGGACGCTCCCGATAGCTTCCCAGTTTCCCCGCGCAACCTCGCACCGTCCTGTCCAGACTGTCAAACCGCCGGCGGGCGCCTATAAAACTGGCGCGGGCGGAATATACTGGCGCGACAAGAAACTTGATTTTCAGACTTTTTCATAGTTGAATAATTTCCGGGTTGGCGGATATGCGCTTGATTGGCGTGCACTGTTCACAAGCCACCGCGATTTCCAACTCGAAGAGGCCGCGCGATGCACAAGATTTCCATTCCCGAGAAGATCCTGGAGCGTGGACGGCTACTGCGCGGTGGACGCGAGCATGTGTTCGAGAGCCTCGACATGGGCAAGGTCGCTCACGTGATCGTCGATCTTCAGGTTGGCTTTTGCGCTGAGGGCGCGGCGATCGAGGTCCCGTTCACGCGTGAGATCTTCGGCGCCGTCAACAGCATTTCGCGCGCGGTTCGCTCCGCTGGCGGCCTCAACGTTTTTCTCCGCTACACCTATGACGAAGCTGAGACGCTGCCGTGGAACGTCTGGTTTCGCAACTACATGAGCACATCACAACGCGAACTTACGAAGGGCGCTTTCTCGCGCGGCGCGGCCCAATGGCAGTTAGCTCCCGAACTCGAGGTAGCGAAAAGCGATCTGATCGTCGATAAGACGCGGTTCTCCGCCCTTATTCCAGGCACCTGCACGATGGACGAGCAGTTGAAAGCCCGCGGGATCGATACTCTTATTGTTACTGGCACGCTGACCAATTGCTGCTGCGAAAGTACGGCGCGTGACGCCCTGCAAATGGGTTATAATGTGATCTTCGTGAGCGATGGGAATGCGACGATCACCGACGAGGAACACAACGCCACGCTGATCAGCATGTCCGCGATCTTCGCCGACGTGATGGATACCGAGCATCTGCTGGGCCTGATTGCAAGCTCGAACACGAAGAAGGCAGCTGCTTGAAGGTGCGCGTGCGTCTCGTTGTTATCTATGATGATTGCTGGAGCGACGAAGGACGATGGGCGTCGCTGTGGCCGCTGGTCTCATCTCACGATGCTGCTGGCAATAGCGGTAAGCGACAACAAGTGTCAGTTTGGCCCAACCCTATCATATAAGGTTCGCGATGAACGCCTCTATACAATCAACCATCGACATCATTGAACTTACAATTGCCGATGTCCAGAAAGGGTTTGCCGAGGGTCGCTTCACTGCGGAGACACTTACGCGCCTGCATTTGGCGCGTATCGAGATTTATGAGCCGCATTATAACGCCTTCACCTCGATGAATCCTCACGCGATCGCAGAGGCGAAGGCGATCGACGCGCGTCGCGCTGCGGGCGAAGCAATGGGCCCGCTGGCTGGCGTTCCCGTGGTCGTGAAGGAGGCGATGGATTTTGCCGGACTGCCTTCGACCATTGGGTGGGCGCCGCTCGCCAGCGCGGCCGGAGGCGTCGACCTGATCCCAGAGCGGGACGCGCCTGTCGTCGCGCGTCTGCGGGCCGCTGGCGCAGTCATCCTCGGCAAGACCAATATTCCCGCTTTTAGCCACGACGGCGCCCGGGCCAACACAAGTTGGGACGGACCGACTTTCAACGCCGTCGACCGCAGAATTGCACCTGGCGCGAGTTCTAGCGGCACGGCCACAGCGGTCTCGGGGAGTTTCGCTGTCGTTGGACTCGCTGAGGAAACCGGCGGCTCAATCCAAAACCCCGGCGCCGCGCAGAGTCTCGTCAGCGTAAAACCGACCTTCGCGCTCGTTCCCAACACAGGCGTGGCGCCACTTGCTGGATCGACGCGCGACGTCGTCGGCCCGCATGCTCGAACCGCGACCGACGCCGCCCTCCTGCTCGACGTACTCGCCGGCTACACCGTCGAGGACCCGAAGACGGTGGCCTCGATCGGCAATATTCCGCCGGGGGGCTATGCCGCCAAGCTCAGTGTCGACGCGCTAAAGAACTCCCGTTTGGGCCTCTACGGCCTCAACTGGCGCAAACAACCATTGTCGCCAGAGACCAAGGGTCTCTATGAGACAGCAGTTGCCGAACTGAGCACGTGCGGAGCGACGCTGGTAGACGATCCTTTCGTCGGGTCGGGTTTTGCCGAGCTCGCGGCGCCGGGCGAGTTTGACGACCGTGGTCTGGAATCAATCGCCTTTGACATGGAGAACTATCTGCGTCGGCTCGGGCCTTCATCGGCGGCATCCTCGTTCGCTGCGTTGAAGGCTTTGGTGCCTCACGATCCTTTCGCGCCAGACGGCATTCTCGGTATGCATGTCAAGACTTTGCCGACCCTGAGCGCGTCGCTCGAAAATCCAACTACACCGCCGGATCTCAGCGCGTTCCTTGCCGTAAGACTACGTTATCTCGAAATATTCAACGCCGTGATGAACAGCCAGCATCTCGATGCTCTCGCATTTCCTCAGTCATTCGCGGAACTACCAGGCGTGTTCGACAAGGAAACCTACCCCGCGACCACCGTTTCAGAAATCAATATCGCGGGGCTTCCCGGCGTAACTGTGCCCGCAGGTCGGTTCGCCAACGGATCGCCGTTCAGCCTAATTTTTGTCGGCAGAATGTGGAGCGAAGCTCTGCTCCTCAACTATGCCTACGCCTACGAGCAGGCTACTCGTCATCGTATCGTGCCGACGCTCGTGCAGCATAGCTAGACCCGCCGAGTCTTCAATCAGCGGCTAAGCCTCGTCTCCGAGATAGGCGGTGATGACCGCTGGGTTGGAACGCACTTTGGCCGACGTTCCCTAAGCGATCTTGCGGCCGAATTCGAGCACGACGATCGAGGACGGATTGCGGCAGAAATGCCAATCGGTTTTGAATTTCAGCTATAATCCGCGATAGTGGCTCAACACTGCCAACGCGGCCCCAGAGGAACCCATGCAAGCCATCGTCGTCAGCGCGCCCGGTAATGGCGACAATCTCGCGGTCGTCGAGGCTCCGACCCCTCGGCCGGGCCCGGGCGAGGTCTGCGTCGAGGTCGCCTATGGAGGCTGCAACTTCGCCGACACGATGATCGCCAGCGGCACTTATCCCCATCCCAAGGGGTACCCGCTTATTCTCGGCTTCGAGATCTCCGGCCGCATCTCCGAGTTGGGGGCGGGTGTTCAGGGCTTCTCGATCGGCGATCGCGTCGCTGCTTTCTCGGAAGGCGCAGGCGGGTTTGCGGAACGCTGCGTCATTCCCATCGAGCGGGTCGTGCGTGTTCCCGACGCGATGGGTCTGGATGTCGCGGCGGCGTTCCTGCTGCAGGGTATGACGGCATGGCATCTGCTGCATACGGTCAGCATCACCAAGCCGGGCGATGTAATCCTGCTGCACGCGATCGGCGGCGGCGTCGGGCTTATGGCGACGCAACTGGCGGTTCGCGCCGGGGCGACGGTGATTGGAACTGTGGGAACCCGCGGCAAAGAAAAGCGGGCGCTGGACTATGGCGCGTCGAAGGTCATCAACCGTGCGGACGAGGATTTCGTCGCTGCGGTCATGGCGTTCACGGGTGGCAAGGGCGTCGACAAAATCGTCGATTCCACCGGGGCCGGCATTCTCGATCGTAGCTTTGAAGTGATCCGAAATCTTGGGCATGTCGTCAGCTACGGCGAGGCCGAGGGGCGGCCGTTCCCGAACCTTTGGGAAAGGCTAGTTTCAAAGTCGCTGACCTTTACGCGCTTCCACCTCGGCCATATCGATTTCGCCAGTGAGGCGTGGCCGCGCGGCCTGCAGAACGTGATCGGGGCGATCCTGGCAGGCGAACTCGCCGTCCCTATCGAACAGACATTCGCGTTCGAGCACGCGCGCGAGATGCTCGATCGCCTTTCATCGCGTGAAGTTTCCGGCAAATTGCTTCTGGCGGTGAAGCCGATGTAGTTAAGCGGCCCGCTGTCCTTGGCGCTGGGCGAGATAAGGCAATCGAACATGGCGTCTTCCCCCGTTGCCCACGCGGCCGGTCCCACCGCAGCGGATTACGTCATCGTTGCGGGATCTCGCGGGCCCCGCCGCGATTTCCGCATCAGCGTCGGATTGCGCGAGGGGTGGGACGCCGAGGGCCGTGTATTCGATGTTTCCGAGGCGGTTCGCACCGCGCACGCCTGGATGAAACGTCGCGTGGCTGCAGGCCTGCCTGCCCTGTCAGGCATGTTTACACGCGCCGAAGTCACCTACGCATGGCCGCGTCCCGACGGCACGGTCGGTTCGGATCGCGAACCCGTGGCGCTGTTTGCAGGCGAGGCGGTCCACGCCTATCTCGGCCATCTCTCCGAGGAGGCGATCGAGGCCATGCTGAACGAGCTAGCGACTGAGTTGGGTGCGGCGCTTGGACAGGAACGCATTTACATCGCGTTCGCCGACCGAACCTGGATTCTTGACGCGGACGAGCGGCAAGCCAGCCGCCCCGCTGGTGGGGATACCGTGGGAACGGGTTAAGCCGAATGGCTGATTGTCGCCGCCGTGAGCGGCGACAATCAGTAAATTCTCGTCTCCGCCGCCAGCTCCCTACTCGCATCAAAACATTGGTTCTTGAACGAAGGCGCTGGCGGGTATGCCGCGTTGCGAATGGCGGCTAACGTCTTGCCCAAGTCAACGTCCGGGGGTGCTATCGATGACCGATCCTCAGTCCGTTTGTAATTGGTGTCGGCTAGATGCTTGTATCACAACTTCGGGGCAACCGACTGAAGACCAGCTTGCACAGATTTGCGAGTTAGGCGTCCGCCATATCGTCAATCTTGGGTTACATACACACGCGAAGGCACTGCCGGATCAAGCGGCAAGTGTCGAAAAGCTTGGCATGACGTACACGCATATTCCCGTCGATTTTCAAAATCCAACCCAAGAAGATTTCGGGAAGTTCTGTAGCGTGATGGAGGAGCTACAAGGA
>JAYTRP010000202.1:0-5941 GCA_043746145.1 Hyphomicrobiales bacterium
CCCAGCGACGCCGGGGCGCGGTGGGCCGGTTGGTGAAATCGGCAGGCGCTTAACGTCTGCCGCAATTGTGGGGAAGGAAACAGAATGCTCAAGCAGACACTCTTGCTGACCGCGGCGATGATGACGGTGGGAATAGGCGTCGCCCGCGCAGACGCGTTGGTTGACGAAGCCAAGGCGGTGGTCGCAAAAGCGACGGCGCGCGCCGACAAATGGGAAGGCCCGACGACCGGACCGAAGGCTGTCGGTAAGAAACTCGTCGTCTATGTCGCGGGCGACATGCGCAACGGCGGCATCCTCGGCGTCGCCAAAGGGGTAAAGGAAGCCACGGGCGCGATCGGTTGGGACTACCGCGAAATTGACGGCCAAGGCACGGTATCGGGACAAGCGACGGCCCTGAGCCAAGCCGTGGCCCTGAAGCCCGACGCAATCATCGTCGGGGGCAGCGACGCTGTCGAACAAAAGGCCGGTCTCGAAGAAGCGGCGAGCCATGACATCGCTATCGTGGGCTGGCATTCGGGTCCCAAGCCCGGGCCGCTCGACGGCGCTCCCGTGTTCGCCAACGTGACGACGGATTCCATGCAGGTGGCGCGCGTCGCCGCCATGAAGGCGATCGCCGATTCAGACGGTAAAGCCGGCGTCGCGATCTTCGCGGATTCGACCTACGCCATCGCCATCGCCAAGGGACGGGCGATGGAAGCCGAAATCAAGAAGTGCGGCGGCTGCACGGTCGTCTCTTTTCTTGACACCCCGCTCGCCGATGTCTCGACGCGTATCCCCCAACTCACCACCACGCTGCTCCAGCAAAATGGCGCGAAATGGGGCTATTCCCTCGCCATCAACGATCTCTATTACGACTTCATGCCGCCGGCTCTGGAAGCAGCAAGCATCCCGGGCGACGGGGCCCCTATGAACATATCCGCGGGCGACGGTTCCGAATCCGCCTACCAGCGGATCCGGGCGAAGGACCACCAAGCCGCGACCGTGCCAGAGCCCCTGAATATGCAGGGTTGGCAGCTCGTCGACGAACTCAACCGGGATTTTGCAAAGCAACCCTGGTCGGGCTTTGTCCCCACTGTTCATCTCGTGACCGCGGACAATATCGCGTTTGATGGCGGCCCCAAGAACATCTTCGATCCCGATAACAGCTATCGCGATCATTATAAGAAAATCTGGGGCGCCAAGTAGAATTCAGTCAACTAGACTTCAGCCAAATCGGCGACCGCCGTATCGGTGGTCGTCGTCCAAATCCTGCAAAAACTTGGATTTATATTCGGCTTCGCTGCTTGAGCTGGAGGACGTCGCGATCGGCGTTTCCCACACCGGGGCGACGCTCATCACTTTGGACGCGCTCCAAATGCTGCGCAAGAACGGCGCCCGCGCTCTCGCGCCGCACTTACGTTAGGCCGCAAGCCCGCCGCCGCGTTCAAATCCTGCTAGAGATCTACAAAACCCGTTTTGTCGCGGCCTGCTCTAAGCAATAGCAAGAAAGCCAGAGGGAATGCGGCCCAGAATGTCCAGGCCCGCCGCTCGCCCGATCTCGTGCGCCTGAGCAAGCGGCCCGGAAGCTTCGGACGCGAAAGCTTCTGCGCCATTTGGACTGAGCGCGATCCCGCGAAAGATGAGCGCTCCATCAACGACGCGAGCATATCCCGCGATCGCCGTCCGGCACGAGCCGTCCAACTCTGCAAGAAAAGCTCGCTCCGTCTCTACAGCTGCGCAAGTTGCCGAATGTATAATTGGCGCGACGAGATCGCGGACTCGCGCATCGTCGGATCTCGCAGTCAAGCCTATCGCGCCCTGCCCGACGGCCGGCAGGAACTCGTCCACGGAGAAAATGGCTGTAACGCGGTTCTCCAGCCCAAGACGCTTTAGTCCGGCGTAGGCGAGCAGCGTCGCGTCGAACTCTCCACTAGCGATCTTCGACAACCGCGTTTCGACATTGCCGCGCAACAATCGAACCTTGAGGTCTGGCCTAAGTCTCAGCGCCATCGCTTGTCGCCGCAGCGACGCCGTGCCGAGCGTAGCCCCTTGAGGCAATTGCGCTAGAGACGAGGCTCGGGTCGAAATGAAGGCGTCGCGGGGGTCTTCACGCTCCAGAAATCCTATAAGAGCAATGCCTTGCGGCATACGAGTCGGAAGATCCTTCGAGGAATGCACCGCGAGGTCGATTTCGCCTCGAAGTATGGCGTCGTCGATTTCCTTAGTGAACAGACCTTTCCCGCCAACATCCGCTAAAGCGCGATCCTGAATAAGGTCGCCGCTGGTTTTTATGATGACGAGCTCTGGCTCCTGACCGCTCCATTGCTCGCTGCTCGTCAATCGAGCACGCAACTCGACGGCTTGCGCCAGGGCCAGCGGCGAACCGCGAGTGCCAATCCTAAGTGGAGAATGGGTCGAGCTACCCGTTGTCAGGATCACGCGGCCGCCCCGGAAATAATCATGTCGACAGCATTATCCAGTCGATGAGCAGCCGACAGTATATCCTCCCCTATAGGCAAAAATCTAGGCACGCGACTCGCGCGCTCACTTGGCGTGCAAACGCGATACTCTGGATCGTCCTTTCGCTCCGGCTCGGCGCAACCCTCGGCATTAAATTTGGCGCTCGCCTGGGCCTATACGCGCCGCCCATGCGACTGAAGCAGAACGGCTGGCGGCGCAAGTGCGCAGTAGCCATCTGCTACGAGGGCCCGCCCTGATTCACCGGCGCCGCTGCTATGGCGACCAGCTTGGCGGCCATGCGCGCGATCGCGCTGGCGCTTGGCGGACTAATTCTATCGAGGAACCGGTTTCATGGCTGGCCCGGCGAACAGTTGCACGGCTAGGGATGCAGACCGTCTTGCGCTGCGATGATCATATCAATCAGGCGATCTTCGTCGGATTCAGCCGGCGCCGGCGCGTTCAGCCGCTCTTTCGCATGCATCACTGAGTCGCGGAGTATTTCGTTGATGTCCTGCGATGCCTCGAAGGGACCGACAACACTCTTCAGCTTGGAATTGTCGAAAAGCGCCGACCACGTCTTATCGCCAAGCAGCGGACCGGCCCACTCCGCGTTGAAACGGACCAACGTTTCCGTCGGCACATGCGCATGGATTGCCTCGGCGCCGAACCCGTTCGCGATCGCCTCGTGGATCTGGTTCCAGGTAAACCCGCGATCGGTTGTGACATGAAAGTCGTCGTTTAAAGCCTTAGAATTTCCGAACAGGCGCACGAGCGGCGTCGCGACGTCCACAGAGCGCGTAAGCGTCCAAAGCGACGATCCGTCACCCGCTACGATGACTGGTTTTCCCGCAATCATCCTTCGAATCGCCGCGTCGGGGTCACCGACCTGGATCGGCATATGGGTGCGCACCGTATGGGCCGGACGAACGATCGTGTAGGCGAGCCTGTCCTGATCGCGCAGCAGTCGCTCGCAGTCGATCTTGTCGCGGCTGTACTGCCAATAGTTATTCTCAAGCTTCGTGCGCTCGGTCATCAGGTAATGACGAACCGGCTTTTCATAGACGGAGGCGGAGGAGATAAAAACATATTGACCCGTCTTGCCCGTGAAGGTGGCGATGTCGCGTTTCATCTGTCCAGGCGTGTAGACACGAAACTGGGCGACGACGTCGAAATGCTTGTCGCCAAGGGCGTCGTAGGCGGCGTCGTTCATATCGCCGATCAGCGTCTTCAGCCCTTTGGGCAAGGCAATAGCGGTCTTGTTCCGATTGAGGATCGTCACATCATGGCCAGCGGCCAACGAAAGCTCGAGGCAGGGCAGCGAAATTTGCCCGGTGCCGCCGATGTAAAGTACGCTGAGGGCCATGGCGAATTCCTCTCTAGAGATACCAGATCATATAGAATCTAGTGCGAATTATATGTAATATACGCGCGAAAGCCAAGGGCAGGCGCGGGCTTTCGCGGCGGCTTGCTCGAAAGCCCGAATTAGCTCGCAGTTTCGGCCGACGCCTTTCGCGCAGGGCGCGCAGCGGACTCGGCAAGTCTCCCCTCACGGAGGTTGTTAGTCCGCGCCTGGCGCATCAGGTTGAGCAGATCGTCCCCGGCGCCGCGGACGTGCTGGATTGCGATCCGTCCGCCCCGGTCGGCATCGCCCGCCGCGATTGCTTCGATCATTTCATTATGCTGGTTGATGCGCTGGCGCAGGCGAGACAACGTGACCGGCAACATGGCGCGCGTGGCGTTGATGATGCCGGCGTAGCGCTCCATCGCCTCAATTGCCGGAATGTTGACTTCGCCTTCTAGAATGACACCGTGAAACTCCCGGTTAGCAGCCTCGAGCGCCTCGAAATCGGTCGGCTGGTTGGCGGCCACCTCGGCGAACGCGTCGGACGCGGCGCGCAGCCGGTCCAGATTTTGCGGCGTCGCCCGCTGACAGAAGCGGCGCACGAAAATCGGCTCGATCGCTTCGCGAATCTCAAAGATGTTGCGGACGAAATCGTCGTCCACCGCGCGCACCCGGGCGCCCTGGTTGGGGTTTGCGACGACAAAGCCCTCGCCCTGCAACCGCCACAGGGCCTCCCGCACAGGGTTCGCGCTCACGGCATAGCGAGTGGCGAGTTCTTCGGTCTTGAGCCACGCGCCCGGTTCGACAACCCCGGCAATGATGTCTCGGCGAAGGTCGTTGGTAAGGCGGTGAGAAAGGCTCGAATTTTTTGACATGGTGTCGACCGCCAGGGTGTCCTCCACAGGGTGTAAGAGGCAACCTATGTCAAGCGCAAAAAATTCTATAGATTTTAGTCTGAGTTCTATGTACCTTCGTCAATGCCGCAAGGCGGAGGAACCCCAAGGAAGTGCCCGTGAAGGTCACCCGCGTCGAAGTTTTCCTGGTAGGCCGCGAGTGGAACAACCTCGTGATCACCCGCGTGCACACGGATACGGGCGTTTCAGGCCTGGGCGAAGGCACGATGCAGTGGCAGGCGCGCACTGTCGCAGCCGCAATCGAACATATGGCGAGCCGCTATGTCTTGGGAGCCTCCCCGTTTGAAATCGAGCGGTTGGTGCAGGCGATGTATCGCAATGAGTATGCTCGTGGCGGGCCCGTTCTCAACAGTGCGATCGCAGCAATCGAGTTCGCGCTGTGGGATATTTGTGGCAAGTCGCTTGGCCAACCCGTGCATAACCTGCTTGGCGGAAAGGTGCATGACAAAATTCCCGCCTACGCGAATGGCTGGTTGAAAACGGAAGCGAGCGCTGCGGACATTTCCGCGGCGGCCCGCCATGTGGTCCAGATGGGCTATCGCGGTTTGAAGTTCGACCCGTTTTGGGGACTTGGCCGCGATCCCGACCTTGCCGACCTGCGACGTGGCTATGAGGCCACAGCAGCGGTGCGCGCCGCGGTCGGTCCTGACATCAAGATCATGGTCGACGGACACGGCCGCTTCAGCGTCGGCGCCGCCAGCCAAGTGGCGCACGTTCTCGCCGAAATTGGCGTTTATTGGTTCGAAGAACCGGTAGATCCAGAAAACTATATGGCTCTGGGAAATGTCGCGCGCCCACCCGGGTTGAACATCGCAGCAGGCGAGCGTTGTTACTCCCGCTATCAGGTCCCGATGCTGCTGCAACTGGGCCGCCCTCACGTGCTCCAGCCTGACCCCATTCAGGTTGGCGGTCTCTTAGAATCCAAGAAGATCGCGGCTTTGGCGGACAGCAACTATTTGCCGGTCTCCTATCATTGCCCGTTCGGTCCGGTGTCGACCGCCGCGGTTCTCCAGTTAAATGCGGCGACAACAAATATCATCGCCCAAGAATCCTTCTCGGAATTCGATGTCGCGTGGCGGTCGGAGCTGATCACCAACTGCCCTATGCCCCGCCAAGGATGCTACGCCGTCAGCTTGCTTCCAGGGTTGGGCGGCATCGAATTGAACGAGGCCGCGGTCCGCGAACATCCTTATCGGGACGACGCCGTCCAATCAATGTGGGCGGTGAACGGCGCGTTGGCTTCGCT
>JAYTRP010000203.1:0-5929 GCA_043746145.1 Hyphomicrobiales bacterium
GCCAAATGGTGGATCGCGTGATGGCGCTGCCCGAACGCACGCGGCTCTATCTGCTCGCGCCTGTCATTCGTGGCCGCAAGGGCGAATACCGCAAGGAAATCGCCGACTATATGAAACGCGGGTTTCAGCGTCTCAAGATCGACGGCGAGTTCCACGACATCGCTGACGTTCCCACGCTCGATAAGAAGCTCAAGCACGATATCGAGGTGGTGGTCGACCGGCTCGTCGTTCGCCCTGATATGGCGAGTAGGCTGGCGGAGAGTTTCGAAACTGCGCTGGAGCTATCCGACGGTCTTGCGGTAGCGGAATTCGCCGATGCGCCCGCCGCTGGCGAAAGTCCGCGGCAAATCCTGTTCTCGTCGAAATTCGCCTGCCCGGTCTCTGGATTCACGATCGCCGAGATTGAGCCGCGGCTATTTTCGTTCAATAATCCCTTTGGCGCGTGTCCGTCTTGCGGCGGTCTTGGCAGCCATCTCACGGTCGATGCTTCGCTCGTCGTGCCCGACGCGCGGCTGACGCTCAAACGCGGCGCCGTCGCGCCCTGGGCCAAGTCAAGTTCGCCTTATTATTTGCAGACGCTCGAAGCGCTCGGTCAGCATTACAAATTCAGGCTCGACAAGCCCTGGGGGGACCTGCCGCAAAAGCCGCGCGACGTGATCCTGTACGGTTCGGGAACCGAGGAAATCCGCTTCTCTTACGACGACGGCATGCGCTCTTACGAGGTGCGCAAGCCGTTTGAAGGCGTCGTGACCAATCTCGAGCGCCGCCACAAGGAGACCGAGAGCGAGTGGTCGCGCGACGATATCGAGCGATTCATGACAGCGACGCCCTGCGACGTCTGCAAGGGATTTCGCCTCAAGCCGGAGGCGCTCGCGGTGAAGATAGACGGCGCGCATATCGGGCAAATCAGCTCGCTATCGGTGAAAGCCGCGATCATATGGGCGCGCGAACTCCCAACCAAATTGGACCCAAAGCGCAACGAGATTGCACAACGTGTCTTGAAAGAGATCGTAGACCGGCTCACATTTCTTAGCGACGTCGGCCTCGACTATCTCACCCTTGCGCGTGCGTCAGGCACCTTGTCGGGCGGCGAGAGTCAGCGAATCCGCCTCGCTTCGCAGATTGGCTCGGGTCTCACGGGAGTGCTTTATGTACTCGACGAACCCTCGATCGGGCTGCATCAGCGCGACAATGCTCGCCTGCTCGACACGCTCAGGCGACTGCGCGAACTCGGCAACACCGTGATTGTGGTCGAGCACGACGAGGACGCGATCCTCGCCGCGGATTATGTGGTCGACATCGGACCCGGGGCGGGAGTGCATGGCGGCGAAATCGTCGCGGAGGGGACTCCCGAGGAGATCAGGGCCAACCCGAAGTCGCTGACCGGTCATTACCTCTCCGGCGAACGCTTCGTGCCAATTCCGGCCAAGCGCCGCAAAGCCGAGCCCGGCCGTGAGCTGAAAATTGTCGGCGCCCGCGGCAACAATCTAAAGAATATAACGGCCTCGATCCCGCTGGGCCTGTTCACTTGCGTGACGGGAGTTTCCGGCGGCGGCAAATCGACGTTGACGATCGACACGCTCTACAAAGCGGTTGCGCGGCATCTCAACGGCGCGAGCGATCCGCCGGCGCCGCACGATCACATCGAAGGGCTCGAGCATATCGACAAGGTGATCGATATCGACCAGTCGCCGATCGGCCGGACGCCGCGATCGAATCCGGCCACTTATACAGGCGCTTTCACGCCAATGCGCGAGTGGTTCGCTGGCCTGCCCGAAGCCAAGCAGCGCGGCTACCAGGCTGGGAGGTTCTCGTTCAACGTCAAGGGCGGTCGCTGCGAGGCTTGCCAGGGCGACGGCGTGATCAAGATTGAAATGCACTTCCTGCCCGACGTCTACGTCACTTGCGATGTTTGCAAGGGCAGGCGCTACGACCGCGAAACCATGGAAGTGCGCTACAAGGATAAGTCGATTGCCGACGTGCTCGACATGACCGTCGAGGAAGCGGCGGACCTGTTCAAGGCAGTCCCGACGATCCGCGACAAGTTGGAGACGCTGAAGCGCGTCGGCCTGAGCTACGTGAAGGTGGGACAACAGGCGACCACGCTGTCGGGCGGAGAGGCGCAGCGCGTAAAGCTCGCCAAGGAATTGGCGCGTCGCTCGACCGGGCGCACGCTTTATATTCTGGACGAGCCAACCACGGGCCTACATTTCCACGATGTCGCTCAATTGCTCGACGTGCTGCATGAGTTGGTCGATCAGGGCAATACGATGGTAGTGATCGAGCACAATCTGGAGGTCGTCAAGACCGCCGATTGGATCCTCGATATGGGTCCGGAAGGCGGCGACGGCGGCGGCGAGCTGGTCGCAATGGGAACGCCCGAGCAGATCGCGAAAAACCCGCGCAGCCACACGGGCTCCTATTTGAAGGGAGCCATCGCCCGGCGTCCAATGAAGAAGGCAGCGGCGGAATAGTCCGCCGATCCGCTCACCAGCGGCGAGTGACGAGCGACAACACGAACCAGACGAAGCCGCCCGTGAACGGGACCATCCAAAGCGGGAGCGCGTTCGCGCCAAGCGTGACCTCGATACCGCTCAGTCGCGGGACTGCCAGGCAGATCAAGTAGGCAACACCCATCGCGAAGCCGAGTGCGGTCCATGCATTCGCGGTCGGGGCTTTACTTTGGGTAAGAGCGATGCCGGCCTGCCCCAGACTCGCCAGTTTTCGTCGAGTCGCGACGACCATCATGAACATCGCCAGGGCGAAGACGTAAGGCATTGCGCTGATCCCGTTGGGCCGGCCTCGTCGCCTGAGGCGCGGCGCTGGAAGCAAATTGTTATTCCATCCCCTCTCGAAGCGGAACCCCCGAAAGTTCCATCACGATTATGTATTGTCACTGGGAGCGTTTGCGACTGTCGTATCGGTGGTGACGCGCGGTATAATTCCAAAGCCCCTCGCAGTGAGCGGCGGCGGCAAATCACGATTACGATCCACTATTCGCCGCTGATAACCCCAACCTAACAACCTTGGAGACTCCCTATGATCCGTAAGGCGCACGCGGTTTGGCGAGGCACGGGCAAAGACGGAAATGGCGATTTGACTACGGATTCCGGCGTGATGTCGCATACGCCCTATTCGTTCAAGACGCGCTTTGAGAACGAGCAAGGAACCAACCCTGAAGAACTTATCGCCGCCGCACATGCTGGATGTTTCACGATGGCTCTCGCCTTTCAGCTCCAGGCGGCGGGCTTCAACCCGACGGAACTCTCCACGGAAGCGGCAATTTCGCTCGACCCGGAGGGCGCCGGGTTCAAGATCAGCAAGTCCGCGCTGACCCTCAAGGCAACCGTGCCGGGGCTGGACAAAGCCAAGTTCGACGAGTTAGCCGCAGCCGCCGAGAAGGGTTGCCCGGTGTCGAAACTGCTGAAGGCCGAGATTACGCTGAACGCCACGCTGACGTGAAACCCGCGTAACTGAAAGTCGCCCACGACCCCGTTGTCCGCGGCGCCGTCTCGGGCGCTGGGTTCGGCGAGGGCGCATTTTGCGCGGCGCCTCGCAATGATCGCGGCGTCGCTTATCTATAGAACAACGAACATTGACACGTCTCTGATTCCATGTTTCTCCCGCAGGCGTGGCTCTCGCGCCGCAACGGATAATTTCGATGTCGCTCGGGTTCAAGAAAACGACGACGAAAACGATCTCTGCCTTGAAAGGCGAGATGATCGCCTAATTGCGCCTTCCGCTCCGGTTCCTCCCCCGGCGGGGCGCTGGGGTCCAAAGTCCGTCATTGACGGATGATGTGCGGGGAGGCTGAGGAGATTCCAATGTCAGGCTACAAGGTCGCCGTCGTCGGCGCGACAGGCAATGTCGGTCGTGAACTTCTTTCTATTCTCGCCGAGCGCCGCTTTCCCGCTTCCGAAGTGGTCGCGATCGCTTCGACCCATTCGATCGGAACGCAGGTTTCGTTTGGCGACCGCACTCTGAAGTGCAAAGCGCTCGACCACTACGACTTTTCGCGCACTGACATCTGCTTGATGTCGGCAGGCGGCGCCGTGTCGAAGGAATGGGCCCCGAGGATCGGCGCGCAAGGTTGCTTGGTGATCGACAATTCCTCGGCGTGGCGGATGGATCCCGACGTGCCGCTGGTTGTGCCCGAGGTCAATGCGGAAGCAGCCAAGAGCTTCTCGCGCAAGTATATCATCGCCAATCCGAATTGCTCGACCGCGCAACTCGTCGTTGCGCTAAAGCCTTTGCATGATAAGGCAAAGATCAAGCGAGTCGTGGTCTCGACGTATCAATCGGTTTCCGGCGCCGGCAAAGATGCGATGGACGAGTTATTCTCGCAGACTCGAGCGGTGTTCGTTTCCGATCCCGTCCAGCCGAAGAAGTTTCCAAAGCGCATCGCCTTCAACTTAATCCCACAAATCGACGACTTCATGGAGGATGGCTCGACCAAGGAAGAGTGGAAGATGGTCGCTGAATTAAAGAAGATCCTCGACCCGAAAATCAAGTTGACGGCGACTTGCGTGCGCGTGCCCGTCTTCATCAGCCATTCGGAATCGGTCAATGTCGAGTTCGAGCACCCGATCAGCGCTGACGAGGCGCGAGAGATCTTGCGCGAGGCGCCGGGTTGTTTGGTGATCGACCGCCGTGAGCCGGGCGGCTACATCACACCGCACGAAGCAGCCGGCGAGGACGCGACCTATATCAGCCGCATTCGCGAAGACCCGACGATCGACAACGGCCTCAACTTCTGGTGCGTGTCGGACAATTTGCGCAAGGGCGCCGCGCTGAACGCGATCCAGATTGCCGAGGTGGTGGTCAATCGCGGCTGGCTTAAGCCAAAGCTGCAGGCCGCTTGAGCGCTGCTTCGGGGAACATCGTTCCCCGAAGTGGAATTGGCGAGCGCTGTTAGTCCAATGTCAGCGCGACAAAGCGCACATCGCCGGCGCCGTTGGCGACAAGTAGCAGGGCTGACTTCTTGCCCTGCTTCTTCAGGCCGTCGATAGCCTTCGACACATCGGCAGGGTTGGCAACTGCCTGCTGGTTTACTTCTTCGATCACGTCGCCGGCGCGCAAACCCTTTTCGGCGGCCGGAGAGTTCGGGTCGACAGCGGTGACCACCACACCCTTGAGGCTATCCTTCAACTTGAAGTTTTTTCGCGAATCGTCGCCGATTGGCGATAGCGCGAGGCCGAGCGCCTTTGCGGTCGTCGATTCAGCCGCGGCCGGAGCCGCGTCTGATTCCGCCTTGGCCATCTGCTTCTCGCCGTCTTCAAGACGGCCGAGCGTGACATTCAGCGTCACTTCTTTGCCCTTGCGAACGACGAGGACGCTTGCCGTCCTACCGACCGCCATCGAGGCGACGAGGCGCGGTAAGTCGCGGGATTCCTTGACGTCTTTGCCGTCGAATTTGACGATGACGTCGCCCGGTTCAATACCTGCGGGTTTGGCGGGCCCATTAGGATCGATGCCGGCCACGAGGGCGCCGCGTGCGCTGCCTAACGACAGGCTCTCCGCAATGCCATCGTCGACGGGCTGAATCCGCACGCCGAGCCAACCGCGGCGCGTCTCGTGGAATTGTTCGAGTTGGTCGATCACGGGTTGGACCGTGTCCGACGGCGTGGCGAAGCCAATGCCGATCGATCCGCCCGAGGGGGACAGAATTGCGGTGTTGATGCCGATGACTTCGCCCTGCATGTTAAACAGCGGACCGCCGGAATTGCCCTTGTTTATCGAAGCGTCGGTCTGCAAGAAGTCGTCATACGGCCCGCTCTCAATGTTACGATTGCGCGCGGAGAGGATGCCGGCGGTCACTGTCTCGCCGAGCCCGAAGGGATTGCCAACCGCCATCACGCCGTCGCCGACCCGGGCCTTGTCGCTATCGCCAAACTTGACCGTCTTCAGCGGCTTGTCGCTCTCCACCTTC
>JAYTRP010000204.1:0-1827 GCA_043746145.1 Hyphomicrobiales bacterium
TCGAGTTCAACGCTTTTGCCCAGGCGATCAGCGAAGTCGAGCACGACTACGAATTCGTTGTCATCGATACACCCGCGAGCGATTCTTACCTGATGCGGCTTGCTCATTCGCTTGCCGACACGCTGGTGTCGCCGCTCAACGACAGCTTCGTCGATGTCGACGTGTTCTCGCGCGTGCATCACGACCGTGGTCAGCGCGGCGCTGTTTCCCAATATGGCGAACTGGTGATGCAGGCGCGCCGCAAGCGCCGAATCGTCGATAACGGATTGATCGATTGGGTTATGGTGCGCAACCGCATTGCTTCGATCGCGAGCAACAACGCAAAGCAGATCGCGATCAGCATATCTCGGCTATCTAAGGATTTGAGCTTTCGCGTAGCGGACGGCCTGCACGACCGCGTTATTTTTCGCGAATTGTTTCCGATCGGCCTGACGGCGCTAGATCCAATCGAGGGGAGCTCGTCCGGCGGCGCCTTGACGTCCTCACAGCAGGCCGCGCGGCGCGAAATCGAGCAGCTCGTCGCATCGCTGGAACTGCCGACCCGCATCCCGGGCGTGGAGCACATGCAGTCGCGACGCGTCTGGCACGATCGCGTCGCCGAATATTATCGCCAACTCGCAAGCGCCGGGGCATAAGCGCCGCTTGGATTTAAACCGAGGCCGTTATGAAGACAGCGCTCTGCTTCACGCCGGACCTTTCCTTCTTCCGGCCCGCTGTCCGCACCATTGCATCGCTGGTCGCGCAAGGTGACGCGGACGCGTTCGATATCTTCATCGTCTGCGAACCCGCCGACGTGCCTCCAGGATTCGAGGCGCTCGAAGCCGGGCTAAGACAGCGCATTCACCTAATCGAAGTTGATTTCAACGCATTCGACAGAGGGCTCGCTCCAAAGGGGCGCTTCTCGCGCGCGGTGTTTCGACGATTATTTCTGGATCGCATCTTGCCCGAGGGTTACGAGCGGCTCGTCGCGATGGACGCCGACATGCTGGTCGTACGTCCAGGCCTTGCGCGCCTGGCTGAAATCGATCTTGGAGGGCGCCCAATCGCCGCCGCCTACGACATGATCTTTCTCATGGACCACAAAGGAGGATCGCTAGCACGCGAGTTTCAGGCGAGCCGACTCGCGCTCGGGCTTTCCCTCGACACTCCGTATTTCAATGCTGGGTTAATGACGATCGACCGCGCGGCGTGGCGGGCGCTCGCGCTCAGCGAACGGGCTGTAGAGGCGCTGCGGACCAATCCGGAGCGGTTTCCTTTCATGGAGCAGGACGCGCTCAACTCCCTTTTGAACGGAAACTTCGCGCCGCTCTCGCCGCGCTTCAACTTCATGGGTGATTTCTTTCTGACCGGGCTCGAAGAGCGGCTGCGCCCGATCGTGCTGCATTTCGTCAATGACCCGAAACCCTGGCATTACGCGCAATGGCGTGGCGAGGCTCGCTTTGCGCTCGACTATGCCAACTGGTTCGCCGCCTCCCCCTGGTCTGAATGGGGTAACTTCGACGCTGCGCAATGGGCAAAGCATGACAGTCCCGCACCGACGCCGGTCTCGCGTCGTTTCGCCGCATCGCTGTCGGATTTTTTGCTGACGCAACGCTTCGTCGACAATTAACTAAGCGTTAGCATTAATGAAAACTTACTTACGATTGCAACTTCACCCAATTCGTTAGGGTTAAACTCAAATTAATCTTTATTGGACAAAGTCTCAAACATGGTTCGCCGCGCCTTCGCGAACGGTCCGTGATGGGAATCTAGCTTATGAGAAAGATTGCCGCCGCCGGTATGGCCGTTGCATTGTTGGCGACGACGACGTCGCTTTACGCCGCCGAC
>JAYTRP010000205.1:0-5921 GCA_043746145.1 Hyphomicrobiales bacterium
TCGGCCTCAACAAATGGGACCTGATCGAGAATAAGATCCTGATGGCGCAGCAATTGCGCGAGGAGGCGGACCGGCTGCTGCCGCAATTGCGGGGATGTCGGGTCATTCCGGTCTCGGGGCTAACGGGCGCGCACATCGACCGACTGATGGAGGCGGTGCTCGCGACGCACGAGATTTGGAACAAGCGCATATCGACCGGGCGCTTGAACCGCTGGCTCGCCCCTGTCATCGAAGCGACGCCGCCGCCCGCGGTTTCGGGGCGCCGCGTGAAAATCCGCTACATGACCCAGCCGAAGGCGCGCCCGCCTTTCTTCGTGTTGTTCGGCAATCAAGTCGACTCGATCCCCGAAAGCTACAAGCGCTTCCTCACCAATGGATTGCGCGAGACTTTCAAGCTGATTGGCGTTCCGATCCGGCTTTCGATGCGCGGTGGAGGGGAAAACCCCTACGCCAAGACCAAGAAGGGCGAGCGGGTCATTCGGTCTTGATCGCTGGTTTCGTGGGCGTAGACGGGGATGTCAGGAAAAAGCAATCGTCGTGTCCTATAGGAGAACCGACCTATGCCCTTGGCTCAAATAATCTATGCCTCGGAACCCTTCGAGTTCGACGAATTGACGCTAGCCTCTATTCTGCTTTCGGCTAGGTATCTGAACAAACGCGACGGAATCACCGGCAGCTTGATTTGCCGCAAGGATCTTTTCCTACAAATGCTGGAGGGAGCTCCAGCGGCGATTGAAGCGACCTTTACACGCATTGCCCGCGACGCGCGGCATGTGAACGCGACGCGTCTCTGGTTTGGCGCAGCGCCGGCGCGCTTGTTCGCGGATTGGGATATGCGGCACGATCCGATGCGGTCATGGATGTGGTCGGCGGAGGAGGTCGCGACAGGCGCGGTGGGCCGCGCTTCGGTCGACGACCTGCTAGATGTGTTTCGCCGTGTGGCGGCGGAGCCTCGGGCGCCCGTCTAAGCGTCTCGTCGCTGTTCGGTAAAGCGTGCTGCGCCCGCTCCCACGGGCGTTGTTTGTCGTGTTATAACGCGGACGAACTAGGCGCCTCCGCGTTGTGCCCGTTCTGAGAACGCCGCTCGAACCCGGGTGGGCAGCGCTCGTCGTCCCGCTCAATTCTCCGTTCGCCGACCGATGCGCCGACCTTGCAATCGCCTTCCGAAATCTTCGGCCGCTTGCGACGGCTAAGCGCAATTGCCGTTAATGGTGGGTTAGTTACGCAGAGTTAGTGTCCCGCTCGTTCCGGTGGGAAACTATGTCGCAGAACGAATCGCCAATTGTCGTTCGGTCCTGGGGCGAACGCGAGCGCGTCGCCGAGACGGCGATTGGGGCGCTGCCCATTGCGCTGCTCGTCCTTTGCGCCATTCTGGTGCAAGCGCGTCTAGGCGCCAACGCTGATGTTCATTGGTTGACCGACCTTGCCGGACGATGGCTCGACGGGCAGACGCCTTATGTCGATTTCATCGAGAACAATCCTCCCGCCTCCATTATCCTCTATGTTTTTCCAACGGCTTTGGCGCGTGCGCTGCACTTGCGCCCCGACGTCGTTACGCAAGCATGCGTGTTCTTCGCGGCCATCGTCGAATTTGCGATTGCCGCTGCAGTGGCGCGCGGCGCGGGACTAACTCGCGAGTTCGGAAGCGCGGGACTGTTCTGGAGCGCGGCCGCAATCCTGCTCCTGCCGGGTTTTACCTTCTCACAACGAGACCATCTGGCGCTCGTCTTTGCTCTGCCGATCTTCGTCGTTCTACCAGCGCGCGCGCTTTTTCTGCCAATTGAAACGCATTTGGCGATTGCCGGCGGCCTAGGCGCCGGATGTATGATCTGCCTGCGCCCGCATTATGCGCTCGCGCTTGCCCCGGCTGCAATTTATGCGCTCTACTGGAGAGGATGGCGGGGCGCTGCGTGCATCCCGGAAATCTTGTCCTGCGCTTTGCTCGTAGTCGCCTACGCGTCATCGATCTTCTTCTTTTTTCCTCATTTCGTGTCCGATACGGCTCCCATGAACCTGGCGGTGCACGTCCATGGCCGCGCTCCGATTGGTTGGCTGTTAAGTCAGTCTTGGTTGTTGGTCTGGTTGTCGCTGGCGCTAGCGCTTTGGGGAACCCGGAGCGCTTGTATTGCTTCATTGCCATCCCAGTTCCTTGGTTTGGCGTCGCTTGGAGCGCTGGCGAGCTATTTGTTTCAAGGCAAAGGGTGGAGCTATCATCTCTATGTCGCCGACGCGCTGATCCTGACTTCCTACGTGATCGCCAATCGGGCGTCGCTTCGCCTAAAAGGTCTACCCGCGCTCACCCTTGCGACGGTCTTGGCCGCTGTGTCCGGCCTGCTGGTTACTGCATTCCTGGTTCGGGGCGAACTCCTTTTCGTGACCATGCAATATTTGTTATTGCCGGCGCTCATCATTCTGAGCGCGCGGCTCGCTCTGTATTCGCCCGACGATGCAAGGCCGGGAAGCTCGCTGCGATGGACGCGCTTGGGCGTCGCCGCAGTCGCTCTTGCCGCCGGGGAAATGGCAATGCTGGAAGGTTTGCACCCGCCCTATTTCACTGCCGAGATGGCGGAGTTTGCGTCACGACCCAAAATCGCGCTCGTTAGCGGCAAGGGGTCCGATGGCATCGATCTCGCTAACCAAACCAACGCAATCTATGCCTCTCGGGCATACGCAATGGACATTTCCGAGACTGCCGCAGATCGTCTCCGGCGCGGCGGGTTGGCGACTGAGACGGAAGTCGCGTTGCGTCGTTACATCTCAGAAGATCACGACAGGCTGGCGGCAACGGTCCGCGACGACCGGCCGGACGCGATCGTGGTCGATCCCGATTGGGCGCGTGTCTACCTCGAGCCCGCGTTTTTGCGCGATCTGCTCGAAAATTATCGACTGCGCGCAACAACGAAACTACCAGCGCGTTTTAAATCGACGTCGACGTTGCAACTATTCACCCGCGAAGCCACGCCGTAACTCAGGGGCGGACCCCAGGTCATGACGATAGCCTGGTCAACGACTGATTCAGGCGTGAATAAGCGTTGGATGATCGTAGCGGCAATCCTTGCGGCAGCGTTCTTCATTCAGATGCCGTTGGTTCTCAACGCCGACTTGGGGTGGTTGCTCACGCTTGATGAAAAGATACTGGATGGTCGAAAGCTGGGGGTGGACATATTTGAGTCAAACCCGCCGCTATCGGTCTACATGTACATGCCGGCCGTGCTGCTTGGACGAGTGACGGGCATTGCGCCCGAGTTTATCGTCATAGCCTTGGTGCTGGTCGAGATCGCTGGCGCGCTTATCATCATCGATCGAGCCGCGTCGGCAGCGGGTTTGGCGCAAGCAGAGCGTAGCGCTTCAACTTGGACGCTCGCGTTCCTGCTCGCAATTCTTCCCGGCATTATTTTCGGACAGCGAGAACATATGGCCGTAATCGCGTTGACGCCTTTGGTCGCCATCACCGCGATGCGTTGGCGGGGTTTTGAACCCGGACGAATCTCGATCTTGGCGGGACTAGGAGCTGGGCTTTCCATAGGCGTCAAGCCTTTCTTGATCCTGGTTATCGGCCTCCCAATAATCCTCAATGCTGTTCGTCGCCGTTCTCTCGGGCCGTTGTTTGTTCCTGAAGCGTGGGCTGTCGCCGGAGTCGGACTTTGTTACGCAGCGGCGATCGCCTTCCTCTTTCGCGCCTACCTTTTCAATTATGTTCCGATGGTCAGCGAGGCCTATCTACCAATCAGAACGGAGCTGACGACGTTGATCGTCGTTCCCTTTGTGGTTCTATGGGCCTCGATCATCCTGCTGCGCCTCGTTGCCCGTCAAAACCCCAAAGCATGGAGCGACGCGACGCCTTGGATGGCCGCATCGATTGGCGGCGCGCTGGCCTTCCTCGTTCAGGGAAAGGGGTGGCCCTATATGGCTCTCGCCCTCTGCGCTTTTGCGATCGCCGCGCCTCTGCTGCACCGGGGCGCAAACGCATTGCGGGCCCCCGTTGTGATCGCCAGCACGGCTATCGTCGCGCTGACAGGTCTGTATTTGTCGCAGCCGCCGCCTGGCTTTCCGCCGATGGCGCCCCACATCAAAGCGATTGTAGATCACCCGCGATTGCTGACGATTACCGATCATATCGCTTTGGGCCATCCGCTCGTCCGTCAACTCGAGGGATTTTGGGCGGGCAGTTCTTGTGCGCAATTGTTAGCGGGCGGAGCAATTTGGCAGGAGAAATTCTTGCAACTCACGCAAGCCAAACGAGAAAAATTGGACGCGGTCATACATTCGGAGCAAAGGCAATTGCTGACTGACCTGAGAACTGGTCGCCCCGATGTTATTCTGGTCGATACTTATCTGTTCAGCTTGTATCGGTTCGATTGGTTGGCCTGGGCCAATTCGGACCCCGATATTCGAACAGAGTTACAAGATTTTCGAGAGGTCGAGGACGTTGGCCGCGTCCGGTTATTGGCCCGTGCATCGCATTGAGAAGGGGGTCGCGGAGCTCATTTCAAGGCATCAGGGGGCCGCTTGCGGTAGGACGCGACGTAAGCAAAACGGGAAAAAAGCCGACTTGCCAATCCCCAATCGCTAAGTCGCTCCGCCGAAAACGCTTCTTTCATACGAGCTGATTAAGTTGACGTACCGGCGCCGCCGGATGTTCGGACCTTGAAATGAGTTTTTTCTTTACTGACGCGCCAGCCGCAGCCGCCCCAACGAAGTCTCTGGCTCCCTTTGTGGACGCCATTGAAGGCGTAGGGCTGCCAGAAAGCCGGCGCGGGTTGGCGCGCATTCTGTTTGCTACTTTCGCGCTCGTCCTGGTCGGAAGCGCTGCTCGTTTTCAGGGCTGGCCGTTTGCAAGTCTACGCGGCAATTTGATCGACTTCCATGATTTCTACCTTGCGGGCCTGCTCGTGCGTTCCGGCGAAATCGGTCGCGCCTACCACCTTTCCGATCTGTTCGCGTTTCAAAGGGCGGCGTTCGGCGAGGCGGCGGCGATGCCTTGGACTTATCCACCGCCCTTCGACCTCGTCGTCGCCGCGCTTGCGGGACTGCCAATTGGCCTAGCTTATCTCGTGTTCTCAGGCTCGACGCTTGCGGCCTATCTCTATGCGCTGCGGCGCCTGACGCCGGACCGATGGTTCTCGGTCGTCCTGTTTCTGGCGCCCGCCTTCATCATCACGTTGCGTTGCGGACAAAACGGTTTTCTCACCGGATCCCTTATGGCGGCAGCGGCGATGGGGTTGTGCGCCGGGCGCGCCTGGGGCGGCGTACCGCTTGGCCTCATGCTGATAAAGCCGCACCTCGCCATCACTTTTGCGCTCTATGCACTGCTCACGCGGCGGTGGAGGGCGCTGGGGGTCGCGTTGCTGGTCGCAGTCGCTGTCTGCTTGGCGACGACACTCGCGCTTGGTCCAGGCATCTGGGGGGCGTTTATCGACGGCGTGAAGGAGGCTAGCGAATATCTGAGCCGTGGGCTGTATCCCAACTATCGCATGGTGTCGGTCTATGCCACGGCGCGCTCCTTCCGCCTCACGGCTGAAGTGGGCGCGGCGTTCCAACTCGTCTTCGCGGCGCTCGCGCTCGGCGCCACCGCATGGGCGGCGTTGCGGCTGTCGCCTCGTCCGGCGATCGGCGTAGCCGGGCTTGCGGCACTCATGGTGAGCCCTTACGCCTATGACTACGACCTGCCGATCTTCGGCGTCGGTTTGGCGCTGGTCTGGCCCGACTTGCGGCGTTTTACAGGCGCGCAGACACGCGCGTCCTTCTACGTCCTTGCCTTGCTGACGCAATGTTTTGCGCTTGCCTTGTCAGTCGCCAACGACGCCCGCGAGCAGGATCTCGCTTTCCTGCCCTCGTTCGGCTCGGTCACGCTGCTCGCGGCGTTGACCCTGGCCGGAATTGCGCTGCGGCGCTCGTCACGCGACGCGTCCGCCGGGCTC
>JAYTRP010000206.1:0-5915 GCA_043746145.1 Hyphomicrobiales bacterium
GCCTTTCCGGGGTCTGGGTCCGTCAAGTTTCCTCGCCGCTCGATGGCCTGCGCACATGTCCATAGTTCCACGCGCATCACAAGGGCTCACGCGTCGCTCAAATAGGAAAACTCGGCGAACCGCTAAGACGCCGCGTCAGCGGCGAGCCTTGCGAGGCGGTCAAGGGCGCCTTGCAGGATGTAGGCCGCCGCCATTTTATCGATGACTTCGGCGCGCCGCGCACGCGAAACATCGTTGGCGATCAGATCACGCGTCACGGCCGCTGTGGAGAGCCGCTCGTCCCAGAACACGATCGGAATTGGATAGAGCCGGCTGTACTCCCGAGCGAACGCTCGGGTCGCCTGCGCTCGTGGGGAATCCTTGCCGTCGAGCGCGAGCGGGTAACCCAAAACAAGCGCGAACGCCTCGTGTTTGCGCGCCTCGGCGTCAAGCTTTGCCGCGTCCTCCGCGAACTTGACCCTCCTCAGGGTCGTCAGCGGCGTGGCGATGCGGCGCTCGACGTCGGACAAGGCGAGGCCGATCGTTTTGGTCCCGAGATCGACGCCGATCAGGCGGGCTTTGCGCGGCAATTGGTCGAGCAGCGCTTCGATGGCGGGAAGAGATGACATCGTTCGCCGCTAGCATGAAACGGCGCGCGGCGCCACGCTCATGCCGTCATCAGGACACTCGAACGTCACGCAGTGACAAACGTTGACCTTATTTTTTCACCGGATCAGGCAATCGCGGCGAGTAGGCTTCTCGACCTCGAAGCCGACGGCCTCAAGCGGACCCGGATGTCGCCGATCCTGATGCGTTGCGCCTGCGAATTATCGCTTGGCCAGCGGCTGCATGCTAACGTTGCGCGCGTTGCCTTCGTGAACAGCGCGATGATATAGGAGCCAGACTTTCTGCCTCGATGGGAGATGACATGTCCGTGGATCAGGCTGCGGTTCGCCGCATCGCGCGGCTCGCGCGAATAGCGGTTACCGAGAGCGAGGTTCCGCATCTTCAAGACGAGATCAACGCCATCCTTGCTTTCGTGGAAGAATTGAGCGCCGTCGACGTCGAGGGAGTCGAGCCGATGACGTCGGTCATTCCCATGATACTCCCGATGCGCGAGGACATCGTGACTGACGGCGGCATCGCGGCCCAAGTGCTCGCGAACGCGCCGCTGACGGAGGATGGGTTCTTCCTCGTGCCGAAAGTCATCGAATAGGCTAGGCGCCTCGATACAGGGAAACTCGACGTGAACGATCTCACCAATCAGACGCTTGCGCAGGCGCGGGACGCGCTCGCGGCGCGCAGCATCTCCAGCGTCGAATTGACGCAAGCCCACCTCGACGCGATCGAGCGCGCGCGCGGGCTCAACGCCTACGTTACGGTGACGGCGGATCGCGCGCTCGCGATGGCGTCGGCGAGCGACACGCGCATCGCGGCCGGCGACGCCGGGCCGCTCGAAGGCCTGCCGCTCGGGATCAAGGATCTCTACGCCACGCAAGGCGTACACACGCAGGCCTGCAGCCACATCCTCGATCACTTCGTGCCGACCTACGAGTCCACCGTCACCTCGCATCTTTGGCGAGACGGCGCGGTCATGCTCGGCAAGCTCAACATGGACGAGTTCGCAATGGGCTCGTCCAACGAGACCTCCTACTATGGCCCCGTCGCCTCACCCTGGCTGCCGCCAAACTGGAGCGCGGACAAGGCGCGTGCGGCGCTCGCCGGCGACAAGCGCGGATTGTTGACGCCGGGCGGTTCTTCCGGCGGCTCCGCTTCCGCGGTCGCCGCGCGGCTCTGTCTGGCGGCGACCGCGAGCGACACAGGCGGCTCCATCCGCCAGCCTGCGGCGTTCACCGGCACTGTCGGCATCAAGCCCACCTACGGCCGCTGCTCGCGCTACGGCATGGTCGCCTTCGCCTCTTCGCTCGATCAGGCAGGCCCTATTGCGCGGACCGTGCGCGACGCCGCGATCATGCTGCGCTCGATGGCTGGACATGATCCCAGAGACTCCACCTGCTACGACGCGCCGGCGCCGGACTACGAGGCGGCGGTTGGACGCTCGGTGAAGGGTCTGACGATCGGCATACCCAAGGAATACCGGCTCGACGGCATGTCGGGCGAGATCGAGGCTTTGTGGGTGCGCGGCGCCGATTGGCTACGCGATGCAGGAGCCAAAATCGTCGACATCTCGCTGCCCAACACGCGGCACGCCCTGCCCGCTTACTACATCGTCGCTCCCGCGGAAGCCTCGAGCAATCTCGCTCGCTATGACGGCGTGCGCTACGGGCTGCGCGAGGCGGGCTCCGACATCATCGACCTCTACGAGAAGACACGCGCGGCCGGCTTTGGGCCGGAAGTCCGCCGGCGGTTGATGATCGGCACCTATGTTTTGTCAGCCGGCTACTACGACGCTTACTATGTGCGCGCGCAGAAAATCCGCACGTTGATCAAGCGCGATTTCGAGCTGGCGTTCGCCGACGGCGTCGATGCGGTGTTGACGCCGGCGACGCCTACGGCCGCGTTCGGCATCGGCGAAAAAGGTTCCGCCGATCCCGTCGAAATGTATCTGAACGACGTCTTCACCGTGACGGTCAATATGGCGGGGCTGCCCGGTCTGGTCGCGCCCGCGGGTCTCTCTGCGGAAGGACTGCCGCTCGGGCTTCAGTTGATCGGACGGCCGTTCGACGAGGAGACGCTGTTCTCGCTCGGCGAGGCGATCGAACAGGCGGCCGGCCACTTCAAGCCGCCCGCGGTATGGTGGGCGTGAACGCGAAAAAGGATATCGCTATGCCGGAGACTCCTTCCAATCTCATCAAAGGCGCCACAGGCGACTGGGAAATCGTCGTCGGCCTTGAAGTGCACGCGCAAGTGACGTCGCACGCCAAGCTGTTCTCTGGCGCGTCCACGACCTTCGGCGGTGAGCCCAACGCGCATGTGTCGCTGGTCGACGCCGCGATGCCCGGCATGCTTCCCGTCATCAACAAGGAGTGCGTGCGCCAGGCCGTGCGCACGGGGCTCGGCCTCAAGGCGAAGATCAACAAGCGCTCTTCGTTCGACCGCAAAAACTATTTCTATCCCGACTTGCCGCAGGGATATCAGATCTCGCAGTACAAGAGCCCCATCGTCGGCGAGGGCGAGATCCAGGTCGACCTGACGCCGGACCACTCGATACGTGTGGGCATCGAGCGCCTGCACC
This sequence comes from Hyphomicrobiales bacterium, assembly GCA_043746145.1. Lineage (GTDB taxonomy): Bacteria > Pseudomonadota > Alphaproteobacteria > Rhizobiales > Beijerinckiaceae > Roseiarcus. The sequence goes on from JAYTRP010000206.1 coordinate 3,176, forward strand.
TGGAACAGGACGCGGGCAAGTCGCTGCACGACCAGTCGGCAACAATGAGCTTCGTCGACCTGAACCGCTCGGGCGTCGCGTTGATGGAGATCGTCTCCAAGCCAGACATGCGCTCCTCCGAAGAGGCAAGAGCCTATGTCACCAAGCTACGCACGATCATGCGCTACATCGGCTCCTGCGATGGCGACATGGAGAAAGGGAGCCTGCGCGCTGACGTGAACGTTTCGGTGCGACGGCCGGGCGAACCGTTCGGCACGCGCTGCGAGATTAAGAACGTTAACTCGATCCGCTTCATCGGCCAGGCAATTGACGTCGAAGCGCGGCGCCAGATCGGGATCATCGAAGACGGCGGCGCCATCCAGCAGGAAACGCGCCTCTACGATCCCGCGCGCAGCGAGACGCGTTCGATGCGCTCAAAGGAAGAGGCCCACGACTACCGCTATTTCCCTGATCCAGATTTGCTGCCGCTCGAGTTTGACGACGCGTTCGTCGACGAACTCGAAGCCGGATTGCCCGAGTTGCCCGATGCGAAAAAAGCCCGCTTTCTCGCGGAATATGGGCTGTCTGCATACGACGCCTCCGTGCTCGCCGCGGACAAGGAGACAGCGGCTTATTTCGAAGCCGCAGCCACGTTCGCGCACAAGAAGCGCGACGCGAAAGCGGTGGCGAATTGGATCATGGGCGATCTCTCCGCCTTTGCGAACGCCCATGGCGTCGATGTTTCCGAAGCGACGTTGAGTGCGGGCGCTCTCGCCACGCTGGTCGACATGATCGGCGAGGGCGTGATCTCTGGAAAGATCGCCAAGGACGTGCTGCTGCTGCTGCTTGTTGAGGAAAAAGGCGCCGACCCTCGCGCGCTGGTCGAAGCGCGCGGGCTGGTGCAGGTCAACGATTTGAGCGCGATCGAGAGGGCTGTCGACGAGGTCGTCGCGGGCAACGCGGCGAAGGCGGAACAGGCGCGCACGAAACCTGGAATGCTCGGTTGGTTCGTTGGTCAGGTGATGAAGTCGACAGGCGGCAAAGCCAATCCGCAGACGGTCAGCGATCTCCTGAAGGCGAAGCTGGGTCTCTCCTGAGGCCCGAAATTGTGGGCGTTTAAGGCGCCTACGGCAAAGCGATTCGCGACAAAATGAGCCGCGAAACGTCGTTTGAACGCTTTGCACACAAAAAACCTCTCGTGATCCGCCAAGAAAAATTCGATCCGGTCATAACTTGCGCGCAGGGCTCGTTGCATCGGTTCGGTTGATCGAATCGTCGTACGCGGCGCGCCCAACGGGCATGGGCTCGCATCAACCACATACATAGCAAGCACCTTGCGAATCGTGACATCTACGAGACTCGCTCGCGCAAACTCCGCGTGCGCTCAAACTGCTTCGCATGAGCGATGAGCGCGTTGATAAGTCGATTTCGCGCGGACTTGCATTGCGCGCGAAAGTCGATTCCGCGCGCGATAATTCGATAGCGATGGCGCTTCATCGACGCGCGAAGTAGCGCGCGCACTTGCTGATCAGGAATTCGAAGCTACTTTAGTTGTTGTGCATTTCTCGCGCTCGGCGCGGGAAGTGGTAAAGCGAGAAGGATCAATATCTATGGCGAAAGCTGCAACGAAGAAGCCGGCGAAGAAAGAAGTCGCGACAAAGACCGCGAAGAAGGCCCCCGCTAAGACGGTTGCGCGCAAGGCCGTCGCTGCCAAAACGACCCGGAAGGCTGCAGCAAAACCGGCCCCGGCGAAGAAGGCCCCCGCTAAAAAAGTTGCCGTGAAGCAAGCTGCAGTGAAGCAAGCCGCAGTGAAGCAGGCTCCCGCAAAGAAGGCGGCCGCCTCAAAGACTGTCGCCAAGAAGACTGTTGCTAAAAAGGCTGCTCCCCCGAAGGTCGCCGCCAAGAAGTCCGTCGCGACGAAGGCTGCTCCCCCGAAGGTTGTCGCCAAGAAGACCGTTGCGAAGAAAGCTCCAGTCAAGCGCGTCCCGAAGAACGTCGAGACTCCCCCGATGGCGGCGGAAACTCCGACCGAGGCGTAATCTAGTCGCAGCGCGCGGGCGATCGGGTTGACGCAAAATAGCGCGCCCAAACCGATCGGCCCGCGCTGCGGGTGATTTATTTCCGGTAATTTGTTCCCGGACATTTGTTCTAAGTGAGGGGCTTTAGCGTCACAGCCGTTAGAAGGATCCACGCTGGGTCGAACGGTTCGCTGTCCTCTCGCGTAAACATTGCCAATCGCGTTTTCTTGCCTGATCGATCGTGGCTACGGCGTAGGTATGGTTGGGAATGTCGCGGCGGTGATCACGTGCGGCCCGGGCTTTATTTGCCGGCGGCGGCTTGGGCAGGGACGCTCGGTCTGTAGTTAGGCGTTCAATCCGCTAACGGGCTCGCGATTGAACAGAGAGATCGGCTCTCTTTTCGATGAACATATCGGCTATTGCATTGCCTCGAGCCGTCGGGCATATGTGCTTCCGCGCTGGAATCCGGCGCTCCGTGGAGATGTGGCCGAGAGGCTGAAGGCGGCGGTTTGCTAAACCGTTATAGGGTTGTAAAGCTCTATCGAGGGTTCGAATCCCTCCGTCTCCGCCAGCTAAATCCCTCCGTCTCCGCCAGTTAACGCATCCCAATCTATCCTTGCCAATCTATCTTTGAAATCGTTGACCCTCTTAGAGGCTGTTTTGAAAATGGCTGCGGTAGGGTAGCGGCGGGGTCAGGTCTGTGATTCAAGCTCCGGATGTGGACAGAAGAAAGCCGTGGCCGC
>JAYTRP010000207.1:0-5915 GCA_043746145.1 Hyphomicrobiales bacterium
AATGAGGCGAGCGAAACCGCAAGCGCGTGATTATCCGATGTGAGCGCGGCGACGATCTCCCGGCAAAGCGCCTCATAGTCTCCAATCAGCGCTTGCTCCGTGCGCCGCTCGGCGGTGCGGCCGAAGATGTCGAGAACCGTGCCGCGCAACGGCCGCATCGCCGCGAGCACGCGATAGGCGTGCATCATCCACGGACCGAAGGTCGTCTTCACGGCCACGCCGTTCGCGTCCTTGCGGCCGAGTACAGGCGGGGCAAGATGGAACTCGAATTTGAGGTCGCCCTCGAAGGCCTTTGCAACCTGCTTGGCGAAGGAGCCGTCGGTGTAGAGCCGCGCGACCTCATATTCGTCCTTATACGCCATCAGCTTGAACGCGTAGCGCGCGACCGCCAGGGCCAGCCCGCCGCGTCCTGGCGCCTTTGCAGCTTCCGCCCGCGTGACTTCATCGACCAGCGCGCGATACCTCATTGCATAGGCGCTGTTCTGGTAGGCGGTCAGGAAGTCGACCCGGCGCGCAATAACCGAGGCGAGATCGGCGGGCGGCTCGGGCGCTTTCGCGAAGGCCTGTATCGCCATCGGATCGGCTGCGGCGGCGCGACCCCAATCGAAAGCCGCGAGATTCATCGCGACCGCCTCGCCATTGAGCCCGATCGCTTGAGCGATCGCCGCAGCCGACAGCGGCACGTAGCCGAGCTGGTAGGCATAGCCGAGCACGAACATATTGGCGCCGATCGCGTTGCCGAGCGCCCCGACCGCCGCGCTAGTTGCATCGACAAAGCGAGCCGCGCCCTCGTTCGCTGACTGGATCGAGCGCTTCAGGCGCTCGGTCGGCAAGGAAAAATCGGGATTACGCGTGAAGTCGCCGGGGAACACTTCGGCCGCATTGACGACCACGCCGGTCGCGGCGCCTTTCATCCCCGCAAGCACCATTTTCGAGCCGGAAACGACGAGATCGCAGCCCAGGATTAAATCGGCGTCGCCGGCGGCGACCCGGATCGCGCGGATGTCCTCGGGACGGCGGGCCAGCTTGACGTGGCTGTAGACGGCGCCGCCTTTTTGCGCGAGGCCCGCCATATCGATCATGCCGCAGCCCTTGCCCTCGAGATGCGCGGCCATGCCGAGGATAGCGCCGATGGTCACGACGCCGGTGCCGCCAACCCCGGTGACGATGATTGAATAGGGCCGGTTGGTCAGCTCACGCTTGACGGGCTCGGGCGCCGTGGGAGCGGCGCTGGCGGCGCGAACGGATTTCCGCGGCTTTGCGCCATGCACTGTGACGAACGAGGGGCAGAAGCCGTCGACGCAGGAAAAGTCCTTGTTGCAGCTTGATTGATCGATCGCGCGTTTGCGCCCGAACTCGGTCTCCTTGGGTTGGACCGAGACGCAGTTCGACTTGACGCCGCAATCGCCGCAGCCCTCGCAGACGAGTTCATTGATGATGACGCGCTTGTCGGGATCGGGAAACGCGCCGCGCTTTCGCCGGCGGCGCTTTTCCGCCGCGCAGGTCTGATCGTAGATCAGCACCGTCGTACCGGGAATTTCGCTGAGTTCGCGCTCGACCTCAATCAGCTCCTCGCGCGGACGGATGACGATCCCCGCCGGCCAGGGTGTTTTTGCCCCGTATTTCGCGGGATCGTCCGTGACGACGATCACGCGTTTCGCGCCGTCGGCGGTCACCTGTTGCGCGATCTGCCAGGGCGTCAACCCGCCTTCGTGGCGCTGCCCGCCGGTCATCGCGACGGCGTCGTTGAACAGGATCTTGTAGGTGACGTTGGTTTTGGAATCGATCGCCCAGCGCAACGCCAGCGCGCCTGAATGATTGTAGGTGCCGTCGCCGAGATTCTGGAACACGTGCCCGCGCGTCGAGAAACGCGCCTCGCCGACCCAGTTCGCGCCTTCGCCGCCCATCTGCGTGTAGCCGTCGGTGGCGCGATCCATGTACTGGGCCATGAAATGGCAACCGATGCCGGCATAAGCGCGAGCGCCTTTGGGGATTACGGTCGATCGGTTGTGCGGACAGCCCGAGCAGAAATAGGGCGTGCGAACTGCCTCTTGCCTGATCTCGGCTAGCGCCCCTTGAGCCTTCTTCAACCGCGCGAGCGCCGACTTAATCGTCTCGTCGGGATGATATTTGACGAGCCGCTCTCCAATCGCAACCGCGATATTGTTGGGATCGAGCGAACCCTTGACGGGGAACAACCATTGACCGGTCTCGTCACGCTTGCCGATGCAGACGGGTTGATGCGGCGAGCCGTATAATTCCTCGCGCAACTGCATCTCAATCAGCGACCGCTTTTCCTCGACCACGATGATCAGGTCGAGCCCCTGCGCGAACTCGCGGATCTGGCTCGGCACGACCGGCCACGTGCAACCGAGCTTGAACAGCCTGATTCCCAGAATATTGCAGCGGGCCTCGTCGATGCCGAGATCGTCGAGCGCCTGCCGGACGTCGAGATAGGATTTGCCCGCTGTGATAATGCCGATCTTGGGCTCGCGACCGCCCGAGATTATCGTCTGGTTGATCTTATTGGCGCCGAGCCAGGCGACGACGGCGTCGCGCTTGTGGTCCTGCAGTCGCGCTTCCTGGTCGAGCACGCCGTCGGGCGTGCGGATGTTCAAGCCGCCGGGCGGCAGGGCGTGATCGGGCGTCATCGGCTTTACGCGATCGAGCCGGCCATCGACGACCGCGGTCGATTCGATGGTGTCCTTGATGCATTTAATGCCAACCCAGACGCCGGCGTAGCGGCTGAGCGCGTAGCCGAGCGCGCCATAGTCGAGAATTTCCTGCACGCCGGCGGGCGACAGCACCGGCATCATCACATCGACAAAGGCGAATTCCGATTGATGCGCCGTGGTTGAGGATTCGGCGGTGTGATCGTCGCCCATCAGCGCGAGCACGCCGCCAAACGGCGACGTTCCCGCGAGGTTGGCGTGGCGAAGCACGTCGCCGCTGCGGTCGACGCCGGGGCCCTTGCCGTACCAGAGGCCGAACACGCCGTCGTACTTGCCCTCGCCCCGCATCTCCGCTTGCTGCGCGCCCCAGATCGCGGTGGCGGCGAGCTCCTCGTTCAGCCCCGGCTCGAAATAAATGTCGTTCGCCTCGAACAGCTCTTTCAGCTTGAGGAACTGCAGATCGAGCCCGCCCACCGGCGAGCCGCGATATCCCGAGATGAAGCCGCCGGTGTTTCGCCCAGCCTGCCGGTCGCGCGCCTTCTGCGCGAGCACGAGCCGCGCCACCGCCTGAGCGCCCGTCAGCAGCACGAGGGTCTTCGTCAGGTCGTAGCGGTCGGCCAGTTTAACGTCGGCGAGCTTGTCATCCATCCCTTATCTCCCGCCCGATTTCGCCGGGCCGCCCTCGAAGGCGCTAATTTAAGCGCCTACGGGCGTGGTTTAGCTGCTTTGCGCGTCGGGAATGTGCGCTGAACCGTTGCGGGTGACAAGCCCGGCGTCACGTCTTTGAAGCGCAAGAACGATTGGCGTTCCAGGCTCAGAGTATCCGGCTTACGTGGCCCTTCCAATAGCGCTCGCGCAGCGGCGATTTGTAAAGCTTGCCCGTAGGCAGACGCGGCAGTTGGGCCTCAAAGTCGATCGATCGCGGGCATTTGGGATGCGCGAGATTGTCGCGGCAGAAGGCGATCAACTCCGCTTCCATTGCCGGTTCCGGCTGCTGGCCGGGCATGAGCTGCACGACCGCCTTCACCTCCTCGCCGAGTTCCTCGTTCGGCACGCCGAATACAGCGGCGTCGGCGACCTTGGGATGCGTGATCAGCAGATTTTCGCATTCCTGGGGATAGATGTTCAGCCCGCCCGAGATGATCATGAACGCCGCGCGGTCGGTCAGATAGACGTAGCCCTCCTCGTCGACATAGCCGATGTCGCCGACCGTGCTCATCGTGCGATCGGCCGAATTGGCTTGCGCCGTCTTCACGGGGTCGTTGTAATATTCGAACGGCGCGACCGTCTTGAACCAGAGCTTTCCCGGTTGTCCCCGTGGCGCGGGCTGCATCGCGTCGTCGAGAATATGTAGCTCACCGAACTTGGTTTTGCCGACCGTACCCCTGTGCGCGAGCCATTCGGCGCTGTCGCAGGCGGTGAAGCCCATCGCTTCGGTCGCGCCGTAATATTCGTGGATGATCGGCCCCCACCAGGCGATCATGTCCTCCTTCACGGGTATTGGACACGGCGCGGCGGCGTGGATCGCTACCTCTAGCGAGGAGAGATCGTATTGGCCGCGCGTCCGTTCCGGCAGCTTTAGCAGGCGCGAGAACATGGTTGGCACCAATTGGCTGTGCGTGACGCGGTGTCTCTCGATCAGCGAAAGGTACTCCTCGGCGTCGAAGTGTTCCATGACGACGACCGTCCCGCCCGCGCTCAACGTCAGCGCCACGGCGGTGTTAGGCGCGGAATGATACAGCGGCGCGGGCGAGAGATAGATGTTATCTCCGCTGATGCGCCAAAGTTTGGTCAGGAAGCCGAACAACGGGGTGATGTGGCCCGGCCCCTCGTCGGGCAGGGGCCGCAGAATGCCTTTAGGGTTGCCAGTCGTTCCCGAGGAATAGAGCATCGCGGCGCCGAGGCGCTCATCGGCGATCGGCGTCGAGGAAAACGGCGTGGTCGCCTCGTCGAGGTTGATCAAACGATCGCTTTGGCTTGGACCGTCCACGATCAGGATGAATTTGAGAGCCGGGCAGTCGGGCAGGGCGGCCAATGCGATCTCGCACTTCTCGCGCGAAACGATCAGCACCTGGGACTGACTGTTGTTGATGATATAGGCGAGCTCGGCCGACCTCAGGAACGAATTGATGCAGGTGTAATAAAGCCCCGCTCGATGTCCGGCCGAGCAACATTCGATGAACCGAGAATGGTTCTCCATAAAGATCGAATAATGGTCGAGCGGTTTGAGGCCCAACCAGCGCAGCAGATGCGCGAGCCGATTGCTGCGAGCGTCCAATTCACCGTAGGTGACGACCTCGCCCGAGCGGGCCATGATGAACGCGGGGCGCGTGGGATGCGTCTCTGCGTGTGCGCCTGGATACATCCGCGCCTCCCCCCTTGTATGCGCCCTCCAGGAGTCTCGACGGGCGGAAATCTCGCCTCATCCGCCGCCTGATTGAGCCGCCCTTGCCGTTTTGCCGGGCCATGGGAATTTGCGCTGAACTGTCGCGGCTGACAAGCCGGGCGTTACATTGCGGCGGGCGCGAGCACGGGCTCGCCAACAAATCCGCACGCTGTCAGCAAGTCCCGCATATGCTCAGGCGCGGGCGCCTCGACAATAACCGGCGGCTTTGCTTTTGCGATCGGGATTTCGATGCGGCGGGCCAGTAGTTGCAAACGCAGCCCGTCCGCCTCGCCGTAGATCGGGTCGCCGAGGATCGGCCAGCCTTCGCTTGTGGCGTGAACGCGCAATTGGTGCGTGCGGCCGGTCAGCGGTTCGAGCGCGAGCCAGGAGATCGGCTTCCCCTCCCATATTCCGCGTCCGAGTACGCGCCAACGCGTCTGTGACGGCTGACCCGCCGGATCGACTTTCATCCACCAGCCGCGCGTAGCGTCGAGGCGGCCGAGCGGCTTGTCGATCAGACCCTCGTCGGCATCCGGGCCGCCCGCGACGATCGCCCAGTAGGTTTTCGAAATTTTGCCCTGCTTGAACAGAAGTCCGAGTTTCTCCAGCGCCTTGTGATGGCGCCCGAGCACGAGGCATCCCGAAGTCTCGCGATCGAGCCGGTGCGCTAGTGCGGGTTTTCGCGGCAGGCCGAAACGCAGCGCGTCGAAATCGTCTTCCAGGCTCGCGCCTCCCTTGGGCCCGCGATGCACCGGCACGCCCCAGGGCTTGTCGATCACCAGCATCAGGCCGTCACGGTAGAGCAGGCGGGCTATTGTTTCTTCTGAGGTCATGGGACCGCTATATAGACATCCTGA
>JAYTRP010000208.1:0-1816 GCA_043746145.1 Hyphomicrobiales bacterium
GCCAACGCGTGACCGACGGGGGCCTGAGCAATTACGCCAATCTAGCACTACTTTGGCAGATTTGTGAGCGGCTTGGTGGTTTTGGGATTCCTAAAATAGGTTCTGCGTGATTCATGGGTGGTCGGCTTACGGAGGGCCGGCCATGGACGGGACGTGGAAATCTGATCTTGAGGCGTGGTTGGCGCCGTTCGTAAAAGCCTTGCGGCACAAGACGCGAGCGCGGATCTGCCCGGCCTATGTCGCGGGCCTGATCGGCGCGGGTGATCGCAAGAGCGTCCAGCCCATGGCGGCGCGCGACGGCGAAGTCGGATACGACCAGCTTCATCATTTCATCGCCAGCGGCGCGTGGGACACAGCGCCTCTTGAGAAGGCTCTCCTCGACGAAGCTGACAGAATGGTCGGCGGCGATGATGCGTGGCTGATCGTCGATGATACGGCGCTGCCCAAGAAGGGCGAGCACTCGGTCGGCGTTGCGTCGCAATATGCTTCCGCGCTCGGCAAGACGGCCAATTGTCAGTCGTTGGTCTCGCTGACGCTCGCGTCGCGCGAGGTCCCGGTGATGGTGGGCCTTCGGCTGTTCCTGCCCCAAGAGTGGACAAGCGATCCCGAGCGTATGGCGCGAGCGCGCGTGCCTGAGGAAAGACGGAGCGCGCTAACCAAGCCGGAAATCGCTATTGAGGAGATCGACCGCGTCATCGCCTCCGGCGTACGTTTTGGCTGTGTCCTTGCTGATTCCGGCTACGGGTCCAGCGGCTCGTTCCGTCAGGCGCTGAGCGAGCGCGACCTCAAGTGGGCGGTGGGCCTGTCGAAACGCCAGAACGTCTATCCCGCCGGCGTTGCCTTGATCTTTCCTGTCGCCAAGGCGGGAAGGCCGCGCAAATACTCCATTCCGGATCAGCCGCCGATCTCGGCCGAAGCCGCCTTGGCTGGGGAGAAGTGGGGAAGGATCAACTGGCGACGGGGCACAAAGGGCCGTCTGACCTGCCTGTTTGCAGCCCGCCGCGTCCGCGTCGCGGACGGTCACAAACACCGCATGGCCGATGGTCGCGTGCAATGCATGCCAGGCGACGAAGTCTGGCTCGTCGGCGAGCGCAGATCGACGGGAGAGCAAAAATACTATGTTTCTAATCTCCCCGCCGACGTCAGCCTCAGGACGCTCGCCGCCACGATCAAGGCCAGATGGGTCTGCGAACAAGGGCATCAACAGACGAAGGAGGAACTCGGCCTCGATCATTTCGAAGGCAGATCCTGGATCGGGTTACACCGGCATGCCTTGATGACCATGATCGCCTACGCGTTCCTTCAGTCCCGCCGCCTCAAGGCCGCGGGACGAAAAAAAAAGAATCGAGGGGCCGCCACCGCAACCAAGCCTGCCAGCCATCAGGCAAGCCATCCTTGACCTCTTCGTGCGCCCTCAGTCCACCAGATGCCCACACTGCGCAAAGCTCATCGTCAACGTCGCTGATAAAAATCTGCCAAAGTAGTGCTAGTGGATTGAATCTAACGCTTGGTGCCCTCTCCGCACGGCGGCGATGATTTTGTTGGGATCGGCGACCCACTGGAACGGTTTGGCCTGTGCGTTGTGGTCTTCGAGGAAGCGATTGATTGCGGACTGGAGATCAACGAGGGATCGGAAGACGCCGCGCTTCAGGCGTCGCTTGGTCAGGATCGCGAAGAAGCCCTCGACGGCATTGAGCCAAGAAGCGGACGTCGGGGTAAAGTGGAACACCCAGCGCGGATGACGCGCCAGCCATGCCCGTACGGCGGGGTGCTTGTGGGCCGCGTAGTTGTCGAGGATGACGTGGACGACCTTGCC
>JAYTRP010000209.1:0-5900 GCA_043746145.1 Hyphomicrobiales bacterium
CGTGCCGCTCGACCGCCGAGCGAAGATATTCGAAGACTTCGAGCAAGGCGACGCCTCAAATAGTCGACGTTTCGAGGGCACCGGGCTTGGCCTCGCAATCTCTAAGCGGCTTGTCGGGTTAATGGGCGGCGATCTCACGCTCGACGACAATGCGGGAGGTGGATCAATTTTCGCTTTCTCGATAGCGCTGCCCGTGCGCCCGCAAGTCCTGTCTCGCGAACCCGCGGCGCCACGGCTCGAGAATCGCCGCGCGCTGATCATCGCGAATTCTCCGTTCGAGGCGCCGGCGCTCGCGCTGCGCCTCATGGAAGCCGGCGCCACAATCGCCCGGGCCGAGGGTGTCGAATCGGGATTGGCGGCTCTCGCGGTCGCGCCGGCGCCCGATCTCGTCATCGTCGATTGCGCACTCGGCGCGGACGAGACCAATCAACTTGCCGCCGCCGCCCGGGCAGCGGGTGTCGCCAAAAGCCTCGTGCTGTTCTCGCCATTCGAACGCCGCGCGTTCGGTCAGAACGCGGTGCGCGGATTCGACGGATGGCTTGTCAAACCGGTCCGCGCTCGATCGCTGTTCGAGCGTCTGGGTCAGGAGTTTGCGCAACCCACGCGGCCCGCCTTGGCGACGCGACCAATGTCAGGCGGCCGGCCTGCGCGGGCGCTGCTGGCGGAGGATAACGACATTAACGCGGTCATCGCGCAGAAGGCGCTGCGTCGGTTGGGATTCGACGTGACCCGCGCGCGCGATGGCTTGATGGCTACCGCGCTCGCCGCCGCAGCCGCGCGAGGCGACGACCCGCGCTTCGATCTGATCCTGATGGATGTTAAAATGCCGGGGCTGGACGGCTACTCGGCGGCGCGCCGGATCCGCGCGCTAGAACGCGAAATCGGCTCGCCCCGCGTTGCGATTGTGACGCTAACGGCGAATGCCTCGGCTGATGACAAGCGGGCTAGCGAAGCGGCGGGCGTCGACGAGTTTCTCGCCAAGCCGTTTGAAGCGCCCCGGCTCGCGGAGGCGATTGAGCGCGCCCTTGCAGCGGCGGCCAGACCAGCTTCGGGTCGCGCCGCAAGGTCGCAAGGCTCGTCATAATTTGTTGGCGGAGTGAATGTTCTAAAGGCGTGTTCGAATACTCGAATCAGGGGCGTCTTATGTCGGGTCAGGAAGCGGTCCGCCGCGGGCGCGTAATCGGGTTGGCGGATCGGTTGACGCGCAAGGCTCACGGCTTTCGCGGGCTACCGAAGGTGCTGGCTTCGCATGGCGCTCTCGAGGTCCGTCTCGCCACAACCAAACGCGAAATTCGCGCGGCGCAGCGGCTGCGCTACCGGGTCTTTTTCGAGGAAGGCGGGGCCGAGGCCGATCCCACGGCGCGACTTATTCGCCGCGACGTATGTCGGTTCGATAGCGTTTGCGACCATCTCATCGTCGTCGACAACGAGAAACACAGGTTGAACGGCGCCGCCAAGGTCGTGGGCGCCTATCGACTATTGCGTCAGGACGTCGCCGAAGCCAATTTTGGCTTCTACAGCGCGCGCGAATTCAATGTCGGCGCGCTGGTCCAGCGCCATCCGTCCCTTCGGTTTCTCGAGTTGGGGCGTTCCTGCGTCGCCGAGGGCTACAGAGGGAAACGCACGGTCGAACTTTTATGGCGAGGCGTCTGGGCCTACGCGCGCTGGCACCGCGTCGACGCCATGTTCGGCTGCGCAAGTCTTCCCGGCGCCGAGCCTCAGTCCCATGCCGCCGCCTTGCAATTTCTGCGCGCCGAAGGCGGGATGAACCCAGAATGGGCTATCGAGCCGGTCGCCGCTATGGAATCGCAGACACAAGATTCGCAAGCGCAACAATCGCAAGGCCATGACGGCGCGCCCGCGCTCGACGCGCGCGCAACGCTCCGGAACTTGCCGCCACTAATAAAAGGCTACTGGCGGCTTGGCGCGCAGTTCAGCGCGTCGGCGGTGGCGGACAAGACATTCGGTACAACCGACATCTTCGTCGTGCTCCCCGTCGCCGACATCGAGCATCGCTATCTCGCGTATTTCGCGCCGAAAAATGCCGAACCGTCGATCGCCGCGTAGAGCCTTCTTGCCCGACGCAGCCGGAATATTGGGAGAACTCCGCTTCCACCCCCGCGAGGATGTTTAGCAAAAACCCTCCCCGCCGAAGCGTTCGTTTTAGGCTCCCTCGCTCGGATCAATCAAATACTTTTCCCCCGTCGAGCGCTTGGCGAAACTCTGGATAGTTGGAATATCCATCGCTTCACGCAACGAGATGACCTTGGCGTAATGGCTCGCGAATGTTGTCTTCAGCTCGTCGATGACCCGCTTGCGCAAACGCGCCGCGATTTCCGGTCCGGCCTTCTGCAGGAACGGGGTCAACAGCCACCCGCTGAGACCCCAGGCAAAACCGAAGCTCCGTCGCAACTCCGTTGGGCCGGTGTCCAACGCGCCATAGATATAGACCTGTTTGTGGGTCGTCGATCCGTAGCGGCTGTAGACTTTGGCGCTACGCACCAAAGCGACCTCCATCGCTGCAAGAATTTGCCCAGCCAGCGGTCCGCCGCCGATTGCATCGAAGCCAAGCGTCGCGCCGGTCGCTTCAATTGCTTGGTTGAGATCTTCAAGGAAACTTGGCGATGAGGACACGCAGACGTGACGCGCGCCCTGCTCCCGAAGCAACGCTTCCTGCTTGGCGTCACGCACGATGTTGACGAGATCTATTCGATCGGCGAGGCAGATGCGGTTGAGCATCTGGCCGAGGTTGGAGGCGGCGGCGGTATGGATCAGCGCCTTTTGGCCCTCCATCCGCATCGTCTCGACCATGGCAAGCGCCGTCAGTGGATTGACGAAGCAGGACGCCCCCTCCGTTGCGGTGACGCCCTCGGGCAGCACTAGGCAATCAGCGGCCTTGACCACGCGATATTGCGAATACATGGAGCCCGCTAGCAACGCGACCTTTTTGCCGACGAGCGCCTGCGCCGCAGCCGACTCGCCCGCTTCGACGACCTCGCCCGCGCCCTCGTTGCCCACAGGCATGGATTCGCCGAGGCGCCCCGCCATCGATTTCATTCCGGCGGAGGGGATCTTCGCCCGAATTAGCGGTTCCTGCCCCGAGCGCACGACCTCCAATGTCGAAACGTCAGCCGCGCCTAGAAGTAGCCCGAGATCGGAAGGATTGATGGGCGTCGCCTCAATGCGAACGACGACTTCCTCGGATCCCGGAGTGGGCGTCGCGATCTCGATTAGCGAGAGTTCGAGTTCGCCCGCTTCGGTCACACGCGAGCGGATCTGCAATCCTTTTCTTGGGTCATCCCTAGTCAATTTCGGATCTCCTTCAAGCAACATCCACGCTTTTGTCGGTCCGTTGTAGCGCCGTCCAAGCAAGCCGGCAAACTTGGGCGCGCTCTCTGTACATGCCCTTACAAGACGGCGTGCGAACGCTAGCGGCGCCGCGCTTTGATAATTCCGCAGACTGAAATTGAGATCATCTGGGCATCTTGACAGCATATAAGCCTAGCGCGGCAGAGATCCTCGTTACCGGCTCAAGGCCCGAGCGGAAAACCGTGAATGCGGGATGCGTGCAAACGGAGGAAACGATAGTGGCAGGGTTGTTGGCAGCTCTCGAGAGGGTCTTTGCGATGAGCGACGTCTACGCAGCGGCCTCGCGCATCGAAGGTTGGACCCGCGCCTCGGGCGGTTATGCTGGCGTTCTCGCGCGGCCTCTGGGGCGTGATCGAAAACCGAATTCATATCCACCTGTTGCCGATCGGCTATCGCGTGGTTACGCTTTCGCCGCCTCGGAACGCCTGAGGCGTCACGTTCGCCGACCTGGAGGAAGTCCGCTTTGCCGATCGAACCCTTCACTATCGCCATCCCCGAGGAGACGCTGACCGACCTTCGCGAAAGGCTATCGCGGGTGCGTTGGCCCGACGAAGCGCCGGATGCCGCGTGGCGATACGGATCGAGCCTCGCCTACGTGAAGGAGCTCTGTGCTTACTGGCGCGACGTCTACGACTGGCGCGCCGAAGAGCGCGATCTCAACACGCTCGCGCAGTTCAAGGCTTCGGTCGAAGGTATCGACATCCATTTCGTGCATGAGAAAGGCGTTGGCGACAATCCTCTGCCGCTGCTGCTCTCGCACGGTTGGCCGGGCTCCATCGTCGAGTTCCAGCGGCTGATTCCGATGCTGACCGATCCCGCGCGGTTCGGCGGCGATCCCGCGGATTGCTTTACGGTCGTCGCGCCCTCCCTGCCCGGCTACGGATTCTCGTTCGTGCAAAACCAGCGCCGCGTCGGGATCGCCGAGATAGGCGACCTCCTCGCCAAGCTGATGCGCGACGTGCTCGGCTATCCCAAGTTTGGCGCGCAGGGGGGGGACTGGGGCAGCCTGATCACCAGTCGTATCGCCTATGCCAACCCCGACGCCGTGATTGGCGTCCATCTAAACTTCATATCCGTAGGCCGCGATCCCAGCGAGGTTGTAGAGTCGAGCGCCGAAGAGCGCGCCTTCTTCCAGGCGGCCGCGGCCTGGCAGAAGGAGGAAGCCGGCTATCAATGGATTCAAGGCACCCGCCCGCAGACGCTTGCTTATGGCTTGACGGACTCGCCGACGGGGCTCGCGGCCTGGATCGTCGAGAAATTCCGTGCCTGGAGCGACTGCGGCGGCGATGTCGAGAGCGCGTTCTCGAAAGACGCCATGCTGACCAACATCATGCTCTACTGGACGACAGGGGCCATCAACTCGTCGTTCTGGCCCTACTACGATCGCCGACATTCCTCTTCGCCGATCCCTGTGGGAGAGCGAATTAAGCCGCCGATGGGATATGCCGCTTTCCCGCATGAAATCGTCCGACCGCCGCGCTCCCTGGCGGCACGCATCTACGACATTCACCGTTGGACCGAGATGCCGCGCGGCGGCCATTTCGCCGCGATGGAGCAACCCGAGGCGCTAGCCCAGGAAATCCGCGCCTTCTTTCGCCCGCTGAGATCGAGTTGAACTACGCCAAACGCGCAGCTTTGTGGCCTCGAACCGTCAAGCCTGATTGACGGCGCGCAAAACCTCAAAGCTCGGCGCGCACGCTCCAAAGCTCGGGGAACAGCACCACATCGAGCATGCGCCGGAGATAGCTGACGCCTGACGTGCCGCCGGTGCCGCGCTTGAAGCCGATCACACGCTCGACCGTGGTGACGTGGTTAAAGCGCCAGCGCCGGAAATAATCCTCGAAATCGACCAGCTTTTCCGCGAGTTCGTAGATCTCCCAATGGCCGCGCGGTTCTTGATAGACGATCTTCCAGGCGGCGACGATACTCTCGTCGAGCTGCCGCGCTTTCGAGAAATCCCGCTCGACCGCGCTTGGCGCAACAGGCAGACCACGGCGCACGAGCAGGCGCAGCGTCTCGTCGTAAAGGCTGGGCGCATGCAACGCCGCACTGAGCGAAGCATGGTCAGCCGGTGCGTGCTCGTGCGGACGCAGCATCGCTTCGTTCTTGTTGCCAACCAAGAATTCGATCAGCCGATATTGATGCGACTGGAACCCCGACGAGGGGCCGAGCGAGTCCCGAAATACGCTATACTCGCTGGGGGTCATCGAGCGCAGCACATCCCAGGCGGAATTCAATT
The DNA here is from genome assembly GCA_043746145.1 of Hyphomicrobiales bacterium. Lineage (GTDB taxonomy): Bacteria > Pseudomonadota > Alphaproteobacteria > Rhizobiales > Beijerinckiaceae > Roseiarcus. Next base: position 5,609 of record JAYTRP010000209.1, read on the forward strand.
GCTCGAAAATGCGTGAGATCCGCGACAGCATCTTGAAAGCCGGCCGAAGATCGTCCGCCACGATCTGTCGCGTGGCCGCGCGAAGCTCGTGGATCGCTAGCTTCATCCAAAGCTCGGAGGTTTGATGCTGAATGATGAACAGCATTTCGTCATGCGCGATCGATTGCGGCGCCTGCGCGGAGAGGAGCGTGTCGATGTGCAGATAATCGCCATAGGTCATGACGCCGCGCAAATCGGTGCGCGCGCCCTCCGCCGCGGGATCGTATGGCGAGTTCGTCATCCCCGGCCTCTT
>JAYTRP010000210.1:0-1813 GCA_043746145.1 Hyphomicrobiales bacterium
TGATCCTTGAGCTTGCCGACGCCGCGACCCTCGCGAATTTCCATCGTCATCGCGCGCGACACCACGTCGCGGGAGGCGAGATCCTTTGCCGAGGGGGCGTAGCGCTCCATAAAGCGCTCACCCTCGCTGTTGACGAGATAGCCGCCTTCGCCGCGCGAGCCCTCGGTGATCAGACAACCCGCGCCGTAGATGCCGGTCGGGTGGAACTGCACGAATTCCATGTCCTGCAACGGCACGCCCGCGCGCAACGCCATCGCATTGCCATCGCCGGTGCAAGTGTGAGCGCTGGTCGCGGAGAAATAGGCTCGACCGTAGCCGCCGGTGGCGAGAATGGTCATCTGTCCGCGAAAACGGTGGATCGTGCCGTCATCCATCTTCAGGCAGACGAGACCACGGACGCGGCCATCTTCGTCGCGGATCAGGTCGATCGCGAAATATTCGATAAAGAACTCGCACTTGGCCTTTAGGGCCTGACCGTAGAGCGTATGCAGGATTGCGTGTCCCGTGCGGTCGGCGGCTGCACAGGTTCGTTGCGCGGTGCCCTTGCCGTAGTCGGTGGTCATGCCGCCGAACGGGCGTTGGTAGATCTTGCCTTCCTCGGTGCGCGAGAAGGGCACGCCCCAATGGTCGAGTTCGTAAACCGCGGCGGCCGCGTTGCGGCAGAGATATTCGATCGAGTCCTGATCGCCCAGCCAGTCCGACCCTTTGACAGTGTCGTACATATGCCAGCGCCAATCGTCAGGTCCCATATTGCCGAGCGACGCGGAAATGCCGCCCTGTGCAGCGACCGTGTGCGAGCGGGTCGGAAACACCTTGGAAATGCAGGCGGTGCGCAGGCCCGCCTGTGCGCAGCCGACGCTGGCGCGAAGTCCAGCGCCGCCCGCGCCAACCACCACCACGTCGAACGTGTGGTCGGTGATCGGATAGGCTTGATTGCCGAGGGCGGGGGCGCTCGCCCCATTGGTGCCGTTGGTCGCCATGAACTGAACCTTCTGAGTGTCAGACGAAGCCTATGCGCAGAATCGCGTAGACGCAGGCGACGCCGAGCAGGACTGCAAAGAAGCTATTGGCGAGCAGCGCCCATTCGCGCGTCGCGCCGGGGACATAGTCGAGAATGATCGACCGCATCCCGAGTTCCATATGGTAGATGCCCGCGCCGACGAAAAGTAGCGTCACCACCGCAGGCAAGGGTTCGCCCATGACAGCGCGCGCGGAGTTATAGTCCTTGTGCATGAGCGAGATCAGCACCCAGACGAAGCCAATCGTCAGCGGGATCAGCGCCGCCGACGTCGCGCGCATGCGCCAGTTATCCTCAGCCCCGAGATGCGCGGCGCCGAGCCACCTGACCCGCCCGAGCGGGGTGCGATAGGATTTCTGCGTCATTGCGATCTCCTCATCGTACTACGTAGCCGACGATCCAAACGATGACTGTCAATGCAAATCCGCCGGCCAGCGTCGCCTGCGCCAGATATTCCCGCATGGGATGATCGAGCCCGTATCCGACGTCCCAAAGGGCGTGGCGGACGCCGCCCAACATGTGATGAAACAAGGCCCAAGTGAAGGCGAAAAGCATTAATTGGCCGATGATCGACTGGATGAAAGCCGAAAAATAAGAGAACGCCGAGGCGTCGCTCGCCAGCGCGATAAGAAACCACGCCATCAACAACACGCCGATATATAGACCGATTCCAGTGATCCGATGAGCGCCCGACATCATCATCGTCAGCGACCAGTGGTACACTTCCAGATGCGGCGACAAAGGGCGCGCGCGCATAGGTTTCGGCGCGGAATCGGCCATTGGTGGTCCTCGATA
>JAYTRP010000211.1:0-17231 GCA_043746145.1 Hyphomicrobiales bacterium
TTTCGCCGAGGCTCCCGAGTTTCCGCCCTGTCCCAGGTTTTCACGATTCCTCCGGGCGCGCCGTTCCTTCGCACAATCGCTGAAGCGTTGGTGAACGGCGTGCTTGTTCCCGGTTTTCCCGGCGCCGACCCCTTGGCGCTGGCGGACGCCACTGTTTACGTGCCGACGCAGCGGGCCGCGCGGGTTCTCGAGCGCGAAATCGCGCGCGCGTATGGCGGTAGAAGCGTAATCCTGCCCAACATTGCTCCGCTCGGGGCCTTGGAACCAGCCGCCGACGTAGAGACGTTCGCGTGGCCGAGCTTCGATCAGATTCAGCTTCGACCCGCGGTTGGCGATCTCGCGCGGCGCATGGCGCTCACCCAGCTAGTCGCCGCCTGGGGCGTGGCTTTGAAAGGGGCGATACGGCGCGCTGACTCTGATGGGCGGCTTGCGTTCGATGAGACCGAGCCGTCGCTGGTCGCAGCGTCTCCAGCGCAGGCGCTTTCCCTAGCGGGCGATCTCGCCTCTTTGATTGACGATATGATCATCGAGGGTGTGCCTTGGGAAAAGCTCAAGTCGATCGTCGCCGATACCTATGACCCCTACTGGAAGATCACGCTCCACTTTCTGGAAATAGCGACTGCGGCTTGGCCGCAGTGGCTGGAGGAGCGCGGCCTTTACGACCGGGCGGAGCGTACGGCCCTGGCGATTGAGCGCGAAATCGCGGCGCTACGGTCGGGCGCTGTGAACAAGCCAACGATCATCGCGGGTTCGACAGGCGCCAATCGTGCAGTCTCCCGCCTCATTGGCGCCATTGCGCGGGCGCCGCGCGGCGCGGTCGTCCTCGCCGGGCTCGACCAGCGCCTGGACGACGCCGCGTGGGCAATAATTGGTGAGGATGCCGAAGGCGCATCGGCTAGTCATCCCCAAGCGGCGTTGCGCCGCCTGCTCTCCCGGATTGAAGTCTCACGCGAGGATGTTACGCCGCTCGGCGCGCCGCCTGCCGGACTAAATGCTCGCGCCGAGTTGTTGAGCGAAGCGTTGCGGCCAGCCGAAACCACGGATGTATGGTCCTCTAGCCGGCGCCAGTTAGGCGATCGGATTGGCCTTGGACTGGCCGGCGCATCGCTCGTGGTCGCAGAGCACGAAGCCGAAGAATCGCTGGCGATCGCGATCGCCCTGCGTGAGGTGTTGGAGACGCCCGGACGCCGCGCCGCGTTGATCACACCCGACCCGGCTATCGCGCGCCGCGTGGCCGCCGATCTCGCGCGCTGGGGAGTGGAGGTTGAGAATTCCGCTGGCCGCACGCTCGGTGGTACGCCTGCGGGCGGACTCGCGCGCGCAACGCTGGCGGCGGCGCGCGACTATGCTCCCTTAGCGGTCTCGGCGCTGATCGGCCATTCGCACGTCCGCCTTGACCGCTCGCGCGAGACTTTCGCCGCTGCGGCTCGGGCGCTTGATCTGTCAGTGCTGCGGATCGTCCTGCCTCCTGCCGGCCTTGTCGACATTGTAGGCGCGCTTGAAGCGGCGCGCACGGCTGCCGCGGGTGAGCACGCGCATCGCGCTTTGAAATCTTTACAGGATGGTGATTGGCGAGAGGCCGAAGCGTTGCTCGGCGACCTCTCCGCCACGCTTGCGCCGCTTCGCGCTTTGGGCCGCGCGCCGCTTACCGCCTTCATCGCCGCGCATCGGGACGCTATCATGCGTCTGATTGCCCCAGGAGCTGTCGAGTCGCTCTCCGGCGGTGAAGCCTTGAGCGCAATGTTCGAGGAGTGGTTGCAAGCCAGCGAGAAGGATTTCGTCTGCGGGCTGGGCGACTACCTCGCGATGGTCGAAACGCTGTTGGGCGACTATCGGGCGCCACCCTCCCCGAAAGGGCACCCGCGCATCGTCCTACTCGGCCTGCTTGAAGCGCGGCTGCTCGACTTCGATCTAGCCGTGGTCGCAGGTCTCGACGAGACGATCTGGCCGCCGTCGGCGCACACCGACGCGTTCCTCAATCGAACAATGCGGGTGGATCTCGGCCTGTCAGCGCCCGAACGACGCATTGGGCAGACGGCGCAGGATTTCGTCGCGGCGCTCGGTGCGGCGGAAGTCGTGATCGTACGCTCAAAGAAGCGCGGCGGTTCGCCGACCGTGGAATCGCGGTTCTTGCAACGAATCGGCGCGCTCGTGGGGGAAGCGGCCCTTGGCGAAGCGCGCAAGCGTGGCGAGCGTTATCTTGCGCTGGCTCGCACGCTCGATAGGCCTGTTTTCACCCGTCCCGCCCAGCGGCCGGAGCCGCGGCCACCGCTCGCCCTTCGGCCCGAACGGCTCAGCGTCACCCGAATCGAGACGCTGCGTCGAGACCCCTACGCGATTTATGCCGAGCGTATCCTCAGACTGGCGCCATTAGGCCCGATCGGCGCCGAGGTAGGTCCGCGCGAAATGGGCGACGTGTGGCACGCCGCGCTGGAGGCGTTCGCGCGTAAGGCGCCCGCCAGCGAATCCCCGCAGGCTGCGCAGGCCAGGCTCGAAGCGATCGCGGAGCGCATTTTCGCTCCGCTCAACGCCGACGCGGCGTTTCGAGGCTTGCGCTGGCCGCGAATTCGCGAGGCGATGAATCGCTTTTTGGAATTTGATGCTGAGCGCCGCTTGGCGACATCGAAAATCTGGGTCGAGGCCGAGGGTAAGCTGGAGATCGCGCTGAAAGGCGGCTCTCTCTTCACGCTCACGGCGCGCGCGGATCGGATCGAGGAAGAGAGCGGAGGCCGTGCGCTTGTCATCGATTACAAAACAGGGGCGCCGCCGGGCAATTCTGAGGTTCAAGTCGGCTTCGCCCCGCAATTGACGCTCGAAGCCGCGATGCTCGTCCGCGGCGCCTTCGCCGAGATTGGCCGACTGGAGGCCGACGGCGCGGTCTACCTTAAGCTGGGCGGCGCCGATGGGGGGAGGCCAAGGCCGCTGAAGTTCAAGGACGCCAGCTTCGGCGACGTGGTCGAACAACACTATGCCGGGCTCATATTGTTGCTTGAGCAGTTTCGCGACGAATCCATGCCTTATCTGTCGCGGCCGTATCCTAAATATCTCTCCCGCGGAGACGATTACGACCACCTCGCGCGAGCGCAGGAATGGGCGGCGGTCGGCTTGGGCGATGAACCATGAGTGAAGTCTACGAGAGCGCGGCCTATGAGGCGACGCTCGGCCTGCAGAGGCGCGCCTCCGATCCCGCCAGCTCCGCCTGGGTGTCCGCCAACGCGGGCTCGGGCAAGACGCATGTGCTCACCCTGCGTGTTATCCGCCTGCTGCTCGCAGGCATTCCGCCGTCCAAGATTCTCTGCCTCACCTTCACCAAGGCCGCCGCCGCCAACATGTCGGATCGCGTGTTCCGCACGCTGGCGCGCTGGGCGACGCTCGACGACGACGACCTTAGCAAGGAGATCGCCACGGCCGGTAAGGAAGAGGCGAAGCCACAGGACCTCACGCTCGCGCGAAAATTGTTCGCGCGCACGATAGAGACCCCGGGCGGTCTGAAAATTCAGACGATCCACGCCTTCTGCGAACGGCTGCTGCATCTTTTCCCGTTCGAGGCGAACGCGCCCGCGGGCTTTAGGGTGATTGAGGAGCGCGAAGCGGGGCGGTTGATGCAGTCGGCGCGGGCAAGCCTGTTCGCGGACGCCGAGCGCTCCAAAACCCTCGCTGGCGCCATTGAGCGCATCGCTCGCGCGGTCGGCGCCGATTCCTTCGATGAACTTTTGACGGCGACTCTGCGGCGGCGCGAGGCTCTCGCGGCGCATGGCGATCCCGAATCCTACGCCGCTGCGCTAGCCGCCAGACTTGGCCTCGACGAGAGCGAGGACGAGTCGGCGGTAAAGACGCGGATGTGTGGAACTGCTGGGCGCTGGCGGACGTGGGCGCGAGCGTTGCAGGAGGGCGGCAAGACGGACCAGTCGATGGCGGCCACACTCTCCGGCGCCGCGGCTTTGGCTGACCTCGACCTTGCGCTCAGTCTCGTCTTGCAAGTGTTTTTCACTGCTGACGGAAAGGGAGCGCCGCGCAAGTCGATGGCGACCAAGGCCGTCGCTAAAGCTCATCCCGCAATCGTCGAGGAACTTGAAGCCGAACGCGAGCGCCTGACAGGCTTGCGCGACCGGCTGCACGCGGCTGAGGCGGTCGCGCGCAGCCGCGCTTTGTTCGAGGTCGCCGAGGCTGTGCGCCGACACTATGCGGCGCTCAAGAACGCGCGCGGCTGGCTCGACTTCGACGACCTGATCGCGCGCGTCGAGACGCTTTTCACCAAAGCCGACGCGGCGTGGGTGCTCTACAAACTAGATTCCGGCGTCGATCATATCCTGGTCGACGAGGCGCAGGACACCTCGCGCGCGCAATGGAACATCCTGAACCGGCTGACGGCGGATTTCTTCGCCGGCGCCAGCGCGCGGCAGGGCCCGCGCACGCTGTTTGCGGTCGGCGACGAGAAGCAGTCGATCTTCTCTTTCCAGGGCGCCGCGCCGGATCTTTTCCACGAAATGCGCCGCGCGTTCGAGCGCCGGCATTTTAACGCCGAGCGCCCGTTCTCGTCGGTGGAGTTGAATCTGTCGTTCCGCTCGGCGCAGACCGTACTCGACGGGGTCGACTGCGTGTTTGCGGTCGCCGAGGTCTGGAAAGGCGTGAGCGAAGGCGAAACGCTGGCGCCGCGCCACGTCGCCCGTTACGCAAATATGCCGGGTCTCGTCGAGATCTGGCCGCCGATCGCGCCGGAACCAGAGCCTGATCCCGACGACTGGACCATGCCGCTCGACGCACCCAGTCGCGCCGATCCCGCGCTCCGCCTGGCCGATCGAATTGCCGATGTGATCCGGCAATGGACCGCGCCGGACTCGCGCGAGCGCCTCACCGATCCGAAGACCGGCAAGAAAAGGCCGATCCGCGAAGGCGACATTCTAATTCTCGTGCGCTCGCGCGCAGGGCTGTTTGAAGCGTTGACGCGCTCGCTGCGTCGCAAGGGCGTCGCCTCCGCAGGCGCGGATCGCGTGACGCTCGCCGACCATCTCGCGGTGCGCGATCTCGTCGCAGCGGGGCGGGCGGCGCTTAGCGAGGACGACGATCTCGCGCTCGCCTGCGTGCTCAAGTCGCCGCTGATCGGCCTCGACGACGACGCGCTGATGAAAATCGCGCCCGGTCGGCCGGGTTCGCTGGCGCGCGCGCTGGCGTCGGCGCCGGAATTCGCGCAGGCCCACGCGCGGGTATCAGCGTGGCGCGAGCGCGCGGGCGAACTGGCGCCGTTCGATTTTTACGCTCGCCTGCTTGGCGTCGATGGGGGTCGGCGAGCGCTGATTGGGCGGCTGGGGCGTGAAGCCACTGATGCAATCGACGAGTTCCTCGCGCGCGCTCTCTCCTTTGAGCGGCAAGAGGCGCCCTCGCTCGCCGGGTTCCTCGCGGAGATCGAGGCGGCGGATTCTTCCGTGAAGCGCGACATGGAGGCGGCCGGCGACGCGGTGCGGGTGATGACCGTGCATGCCGCCAAGGGCCTCGAGGCGCCGATCGTCTTTCTGCCCGACACCTGCACGGCGCCAAGCGGTCGCCACGATCCGAAATGGCTGAAGCTCCCCGAGCGCTCCGTAGGCGAGGCGCCTCTCTATGCTTGGGCGAACAAGAGCGAGGACGATTGCGGCGACCTCACTGACGCGCGGATCGCGGCGCGTGCGGCCGCTTCGGGGGAGCATCGCCGCCTTCTCTATGTCGCCATGACTCGAGCGGCGGAGCGGTTAATCGTCGCGGGTTTTGAGGGCGCGAAAGGTCGAGCTGAGGACTGCTGGTACAATCTGGCGCGGCTTGGACTCGACGAACATATTCGCGAGGCGCCCGCATGGTGGGACCCGGCCGAGACAATTTTTCGGCTGGGTGACGGCGCGCGAGAGGAAGGCGGCAACGCGGAATCCCTGCCACCGACGCCGCTGGTTATGCCAGATTGGCTTTATCGCCCCGCCGCGTCTGAGATTACATTTGCGCCCATTGCGCCCTCCCGGGTCGTCGCCGGGCCGACAACTAGTTCCGGCGCTGCGCGTCTCGCCCGGATCGAAGAGGGTCGTCTCGTCCACTTGCTGATGCAGCATTTGCCGGCGATTACGCCCGATGAGCGCGCCACTGCCGCACGCGCCTTCCTTGATCGGCAGGGCGCCGTGGCGTCCGAGCGGCGGGACGTGCTGGCGGTCCGTATTCTTGGACTTCTAGATCGGCCCGAACTCGCGCCGCTGTTTGGTCCTGGCTCGAGGGCGGAAGTTCCAATTGCGGGCGACCTTGCGCTCGCGAGCGGCCGAATGATCCCATTTTCGGCGCGTATCGACCGGATAGCGGTCGCGCCTGGGCTTTTGTACGTCGCGGATTTTAAGCTGTCGGGAGGGCCGGACGACGTCGCGACGGCTGGTTACGTCACGCAACTCGCACTTTACCGTGCCGCTCTTATGCCGCTTTATCCAGGTTTGGCTATGCGAGCGTTTCTGGTATGGATCGAGCAATCGAACATTGCCGAGATTGCAGCGGCGCGACTAGATGCCGCCTATCTGCTTTGGTCGCGCGGCGGGGCGTGACCCCCGCCATCTTGAGGTCTCATTTTGCCGACAACGTCGCTCGCATGAACGGTAGGGGTAAAGCGCCGGGTAGTCGCGTCAGCAAGACTCTGGTGCCTCAACGCGGAATTAGGGACGGTACGCGCGAAGCGGCTCGCATCGAGTGGAGCCTGACGCTGGCTTTCGTTTTGGCATTTTCTCCGCTGGCTGCCTCCGCCGAGAACATGGTCCGTTACGGCAAGCCAGTTTTTCACAATGGCCATCGCGTACTTTTTCATGGCGCTTGGCGTGGTGGCAAGTCTTCCAGCGCGCACACGTCAAAGGACGATGGCGACGACGAAGACAATGCCAAGTCGACACGGGCCAAGAGTTTTTCGCCGTCTGCCCACGAGTTTATTATTCTGGTCGACACCGACGATGCCTGCGCAGCGCGTATGGCGAGTGAATTGGCCGCGGCGCTGCGCGGCGCCGGCGTGAACGCTCGGGACTGGGCGGGCAAGGTTTCCCCGATCGCGCTTAGCCGATATGTCGCTGGCGACGGCGGCGATCTGGCGATTGCGCCGATGGACGCGCTCGAGGCCGACGACAAATCCGCGGACTGGCACGCTAAAGCGCCATACGTCGCGCGGCTCGCCAACGAACCGATTGAAATCATCGCGGCGGCCGGCGTGACCGACGTCAATCAACTCGCTGGCCGGCCGGTGTCGTTTGGCGCCGCCGACAGCGCTGCGGATGCGAGTGCGCAAGCTTTGTTCGCAAGGCTCGGAGTCGAGCCCAAGCCGGTGCGGGAATCGCTGCAAGCCTCGCTCGCCAATCTCGCCTCCGGAAAAGTCGATGCGATCGTTGCGGTTGGCGCGGACGAGTCGAAAGCAGTCGCCGACATGGCCAGGAGCGGCAAATATCATATCGTGCCGATCGCCTGGTCGCCAAAGTTGCGCGGCGCCTATGCGCCCGCGCGACTGACGGCGAAGGAGCAGCCCGGCCTGATAACGGGCGACGCGAGCGTGGACACGGTCGCTGTTCCCATGGCGCTAATTGCGCTCGACGCCGCCGCGGGCACGTCGCGCGCGGCCCAGGATGGCGTGCTCGTAACAGCGCTATTTGGGAAATATGACGCTCTGCTCGGACCAACGAACGATCCGCGCTGGCGTGAAGTCAATCTCGCGGCTGCGGTTGACTGGCCGCAACTGACGGCGGCGCAGGAATGGATCACCGCGCATCGTGCGACGGGAGACGCCTCGCTCGAAGCGTTCCGAACCACGGCTCAAGCCGTGCGGGCAAGCGGAGACAGCGCCGGGGCGCCTGACGTGGACAAACTCTATCAGAATCTTTTGCAGCCGAGGGGGACGGGACAATGACGGGAGCGTTGGCGTGACGATCCTCCACAAAGGCGCGGCTGGATTGCTGGCCGGCGTGCTCGCAGGCGGGCTTGGCTACTGTTTTTGGCCACACGCCGAGCCGGACGTGCGGGCGTTGCGGTCCTCCGTTGAAAAGCCGGTGTTTGTCGTGTCCGCTGCGTCGTCGCGTCCTGCGCCAGCCCCGGCGCCGTCATCGGCCCCGACGGTTGCTTCCTCCGCGCCAGCGCGCCATGCGCCTACACCTTCGCCAACTCCGACACTTGCATCGTCTGTTTCGCAGAGACCCTTGCCGACCCCAACGGTAGCTTCTTTTGTGACTGCCCCCGCCGACAAGGCCGGCAGGGATAGGCTGGCGTTAGCGCTTAAAACGAGCGCAGCCGCAGATATGAAACGGCTTCCGCAAGCGCAGCCGACAGCAGTCCCATCGCCCGCCGCAGTCGTAACAGCGCTAGCGCCTGCACAGGTCTCGCCCTCCAAGGTCGCCTCGCCGCTGCTTGCGGTCGCCACCCCGACGGCTTCGCCCGTTGCAATCGCCTTGGCGGCGCCCGCTGCGAGCGCACACTTGGCCTCTTCAGCGTCAGGGATCTCGCCTGCTGCTCCCACTAACGCTACGACGACACTGGCGCGTGCAGAGGCGCCAGCCGCCGTCGCCGTCAGCGACGCGGCTCGCTCATGGAGCGCTCAGGGGTTAGTTGCTTTTGCCGATGGCGATTTGGCGACCGCTCGACTGTTTCTTCAACGCGCCGCGGATGCTGGCGATGCGCGCGCCTTGATGGCGCTCGCGGAGACCTACAATCCCGTTACGCTGGCGGGCTTAGGCGTCGTTGGCGCGCATGGCGATCCCGCTCGGGCTCGCGAGTATCTTTCGCAAGCCGTTGCTGCGGGCGTTGGAGCGGCAAAAGACCGCATCGCCGCCTTGGAAGCGCAGGGGAACTGAGGGCTAGTTCGGCGCGATTAGCCGTTCGGCTTCGTCATGCAGCGCTTTACGTGATGCATCGCGGCTATAAAACATGTGTCCGCCGGGATGCACTTTAAGGGTCAGCCGCCCCGATGGGTCGTAGTCCGGTATTCGTGCAAGCTGAATGGCGGTGGCGAAATAAGGCGCCTGCACGTCCGTCAGTCCATGCTCGATCAAGACGCGGAAGTGCGGATCGAGCGCAAGCATCTCGCGCAAGTCCAGGATTGCGTTGGGCATGGTGAGGCCCTTGCCCCAACTCCACTCGCGATTGACGGATGAACTCAAAAGCTCATAGGCATCGTCGATCCGCCATCCCAGTTTGCGCTGATAGAGTCCCACCATCGCGCTTGTGAAGGCCGGCTCGAATCCCGGCGTCACCGGATCGAGCGCATTGCCGAACGATTCGACCGGGAACGGGTCGCCGGCAGTGATCGTCGCATCGTAGTAGGCGAGGCTCTTTCCCTCGATGCGTCCGAGTTCATTGAGGTAATCATGTTCTTGCAGGTCGCCGCCGTAGCGGCCGACAGTTTCGGCGTCGAGGCCGGTAATCTCGGCAACGCGGCTTGTTTTGCGTTCGACCGCCGAGTGATCCCTCGGTCCAGCGAGCCAGTCTTGCAGATACTCACCCGTGGCATAATGCTCAACGTCGGCTAGGTCCGCCCGCGAGACCGGCCCCTTCGCTTCCTTTGCGACCGCGGCGTAACTAGGCAATCGCGTCAGCAGGGCGAACGGATTATCGGGACCTGGCAGGAAGTCGGCAAAGTCGAGCACCGGGGAAAGCAAGACCAGTCCGTCGAGTCCGACGCCCTGTTCGGTTGCCAGTTCCTTGGCGAGGCGCGGCCCACGAAAACCGCCGTAGCTTTCCCCAACCACAAACTTTGGCGATTCGAGCCGCCTGTTCGTCACCAACCAGCGGCGGATGAACACCGCGAGCGCGTTGATGTCGCCGTTGACCGACCATAGCGCACTCCTGGCGGCGTCGCCGTTGCCGCGCAGCCGGCTGTAGCCCGTGCCCGGCGGGTCGATAAACACAAGGTCGGTAAAGCCCAACCATGTCTCTGCGTTGTCGACTAATTGCGGTAGCGTTGACGGAGCGAGGCCCTGCATGGGCAAGCGCCACGGGCCGATAGCGCCCAGATCGAGCCAAGCCGAAGCGGCGCCAGGACCGCCATTGATTGCGAAAGTCAAAGGCCGGTGAGCGACATCAGCCCCGTCGAGCAAATACGCAACAAAGGCGACGTCGGCGCGCGGTTCGCCTTTCTCGTCGTTAAGGCGCAGCGATCCCGCTATCGAATGGAACGCGAGACAATGGCCGGCGACCGACATCGTCTGTGGCGCCGAAATGTCGGCTGGAAGATGATCGGCGTCAATCCGAGCAGCGACCTGCGGTTCTCGCGCTGGACCGTTTGTTGTCGAGCAATCTTCGGGCGATTGCGCGACCGCCGACGAGACTGTTAGCGCGACGAACGCCCCGCCGAACAGCAGCGTTCGTAATGTCGGTATCGGCATTGAAGTTCACCTCTGGCAGGGAGCGCATGGCGACGCGTGCCGAGGGTGACAATGCCGACGCGGCGATTTCATGACGCCCGCATCGACGCTCCTTCAGGCGGCGACCTGAGGTGCAACCGCGTCCGTCGGCGCCATGACCGGGATATGCTCGACTTGCGAGGTTTCCGTGCTGGCGACGTAGCGCTGATAGAGCGCAAATTCGCAGGCGATCAATTTTTTGCATGCCGCCAGCAGCGCCGACGCGTCCGAAACTTTGCCTTCACGATCAAAGCCGATCAACCCGAAATCGGCTGCGAGCCGCAGGATCTTGCGCGCCTGCGAGGCCGACAGTCGGAAGGCGTTGCCGATCTCCTTGTGCGAAGGGATGCGTTTGCCGCGCTGCCAAGCGTCAACCACCGCCGTGACGGTGGCGAAGCCGCCATCGAGCGCGATCAGGCTCCTAATTTCGCCTTCGGGCTCGCCCAGCAAAAGTCCCGGCTCCTCAAGCAGCCGTTCACGCATCGTGGCAATGTCCGCGACCATGCGAGGAGTGAAACAGTCTGCGGTATCGGCCGCATCACGCGAGACTATCGCCAAACTCGATAGCGCAATCACATGATAATCGCTTTCAAGCTCGAGCCACTTTTCCGTAGGCTTCAGGATCTTGAGCCGCTTGTCATATAGCCCGCGGTGCACCTGGATATGGCCATTTCGCTGCGCTAGGCCGATCACCGTCCGCAGCACTCGAGGGCCGCAGGCGTCGCGCATATTGCAGCGCGCCAGGAGACGCTCGAATGTGGCGCCGTTGTCGGGATTGTCGGTCGCGTTGCTGAAGTGCAGTAGCAGCAGATTCTTCGTGATGTGCTGGCGCGCGCCCGAAGCGATCACCTTGTTATAGCCCGCCAGCCTGCGGCGCCAGGCGACGACGCCTTCGAGGTAAGCAGATACGGCGGCGTCAAAATTACTATCGGCAGCAATTTCGCGCGAGGCGCGGTCGATGATCTGTGACGGCTTGGACATATCCCGCCCCTAAGTTCGCCAGGAACCAATTCCTGTCCGAAGCGTCCTTCCAGGGCCTTTAGCCCAGCGTCGCGCTCCGGTGCAGGGAGTTGTACAAACCCACGCGTAAAGCTATGTGGCGGATATCTCCAATTGAAATATGTGTTAATAAAAGCGATACAGACCCGCTTGTCGCGAACGACTGGTCTTTCCAACGCCAATTTCGCTAACTTCGATCAGTCTTTCGTCACCCGAGCACGTTCCCATCGCCTACGACGCCTTTGGCACGCATGCACGTTAGCGATTCATGCGAGCCAACACGTCGGCAAGCGGGTCGGCGGTCCAGGCGAAGTTGACAAAGTCTTCGTGACTCGCATCGCCTGCGTCGACAAACGCGACAGTTCCAGGGCCGAGCGATCCGGGCACACCGGTTTGGGTCGGCACGCCGTCGCGCTCCAGTCGCGCGCGCATTGCGTCGTTTTCCGATTTGGAGGACGCCGAATAGGCGCTGACAAAGAACGCGCTGGAGCGCTCCTGCTCGACCCACTGCGCGAATTTGTCGGGCTCGCCATAAAGCGCGTCAAGCAACACGACGCCGCGAATCCGCCCCCCTGCGCCGCCATGCGCAAGCGAAAAGGCGGCCGGCAGATAACCGCCGCTGTAGGCGACGATGACGACGGGCATATTGCTGAATGTCGAGCGCGAGGCTTGCGGATAGAGATCGGCGAGTTTTGACTCCGCCTCGCCGAGAAAAGCGGCAAAACCACCTTCGCGCCAAAAGTTGCCGGCGCTCGAATCGCGTGCATCCACCGCGAGTTGCGGCGCCACCAGCACGGCGTTGAGATGCGACTCTGCAATTTGACGCGGAGCGTGCTGGCGCGCCACGACGTCGCGCGCCAGTGTCGCGTGGTTGCCGTGGAAAAAAACGACGATCACGCTGCGAGCGTTCGGATTGAAATCCGACGAAGCCGCGAGCAGAACGCGCCGGTCATTGTAGGTCTGATCTTCCCACAGGATTCCCCCGCGCAGCGCTTGATGGCCGAGCTTGCCGTCAACGTTCACATTCATGAACGGACGCAGCGAAGAGGGATCGTCGGGGTCGGGCATAGCGCCGTGGTACGGAAAAGCTGAGTTTTGAAACTCGGCGTAGGCGACATTCAACCCGCCGGCGCTGCTGAAATGCGGCGGAGCGCTGGGGGCGATCATCGTCGTTTCAACCGGGGGCGCAGCAGGGCCTCCCGCGCAACCAGCGAGCGCTATAGCCATGATAAGACTGGCCCCAAACCCTAAGCCACGGGCGAATCGCCGATCGTTCATGCGCCGCCCCCAATCGTTTTGACGCAACGCTTATGTCGCACGCCGCGCGGAGATTACACCTTGGAATGCGGGCAGGGCCACGAGGTACGCAACACCAGCGATTTCGATCACCGCGCCAAGTCCAAAATTGGTCGCCACCACAGGCGCAGCCGCGGCGCCGATCACGGAAAAGCAGCCGTTAACGCCCCAGGCCCAGATGAACATGTGCTCCTTGCCGAGCCGACCCAGCGTTGTCATCGCCACTGACATCGGGAAGCCCATCAGGAAGGCGGGCGGGGCGATAAAGCCGAAGCAGAGCAGCAGGCGCGTCGCATAAGGTAGGCTCCCGATAGCGTCCAAGGCGATGTTGAGGAACAGCGCATAGCCGATCAGCATCGCCCCGATGGCGATGAACAGGATCGGCATGAAAGTGCGCATGAAGGGCAGCACGCGCTCCGAGATCAGCGCCCCGATTCCCGAAAACACCAACATGCCGGTGATCAGGATCGACGCGGAGACGGTTGGATTGCCCAGCGCCATGACAAAATGGGCGATCAGGCCGACCTCGACCATGATGTAGCCGGCGCCGAGACAGGCGAAATAGAGCACAGTCAAAGCTTTGCCCGGCGTTTTCGAGAAGATCGAGCGCCAGCCGAATATCAGCGGGATCACGAGTAATACGGCAGCGGTGACGCAAGCAACGCCGAGCGTCGCCCAGATCAGCAGATAGCCCCACTCATCCTGCAGCGGTTCAAGCCGGTCGGCGTCCGACAGCACCGCAGGCAGGTCCTTGCTCTTCACGTAAGCGGCGAAATAGGGCGCGTCATTAGTGAGCTTAGCGGAGTTGAACACGTAGCGGTTGGCGATCTCCGGCCAACCTCCATGCACGAACGAATGCCAGGCGAGCCGGCCCATGACGGTGGAGGGCAATACGCCGTCGTCAGCCTTGCCGCTGGGCGGGGTTGCATCTGGGCCGGTCGGGTCGGCCGGTGCGGTCGGATCCGCGGCCGAACTCGAAGGCGGACCATTGTTTGGCGCGGTGAAGAACTGCGCGACATAGCCATCGAGCGTGCGGTCGGTTTGCGAGCCGTCGTAAAAGAACCCGGGCGAGTAGATCTCGTCGAACGACATGTCATGCGTATGCTTGCGCAGGGCGTCGATTTCATCAGCGCTAAAACCGCCGCGCTTGTAGAGGACGGTCGCCGTCGAGAGATAGGACGAGCTGACGAAAAACGAATCCGCCATGCGATCGCCATCCAGCTCGCGCGAGGCCGCGGCCATCGTGGCGTAGAGCTTCAGCACCGATTTCGGCGGCTCTTCCTTGTTCCAGATGGTGACCGACAGCACGCCTCCGGGCGAGAGCGCACGCATGTAGGTGGCCATCGCCTCCTGCGTGTAGGGGAATTTCTCGACTACCGCGAAGCCGCCTGGATTGGAAAGCCCAGTCGAATCGGCCAGACTAAGGTCAATGACGTCGAACTTCTCCGGCGTCTGCGCGAGGAAGTGACGACCTTCGTAGTCGATGACGTGAACTTTGCTGAGAATATCATCGGTGAAGTCTTTGAAAACCTTGCCGTGGAATGCGTCCAGAATGGCGCGGTTGCCTTCGGCGACTGTCACGTCCTTCGCGCCCGCGGCGAGCGCAACTTCGGTGGAGATGCCGCCGCCGAACTGGGTGATGAACACCTTGGCCGGATCTTTCTTCACGACGTAGGGATAGTACATCGGCAGGAACCGGAAATAGGCCGATTCCTTTGCGGTTAGATGGCGCATCACGCCGATCGGCCCGTCGCTGTCGATGTAGAGGCCCATGTAAGCGTTTGCAGGCATCTCCGGCAGATTGAAGCCGGCATTATCCGAGAGACCCGGCGCGAAATGCAGGTACGAGGTCGTGTAGGCCTCGAGATAGCCGAACGGAGAAAAACTCTCGAACACCCGCTGTGATTCCGGCAGGCGGCGTGCATAGGACGCGCCTTTGTAATCGTTGACGGCGAGGCGCGGGAGGTCAAGCGCGGGCGCCGCGATAAAATGGCCGCCGAATGCAACCACGCCCGACACCACGAAAGGTATTAGTGCGCCGCGAGCTCCGGGCAAAAAAGTCCAGGCAAAGCAGCCGGCCAACCATAGCGCGAGCGGCGCCGCGATCAGGTTTACCGGCGGCAGTAGATACATCGCGCCGAGGAACACGAGGCCGCTCAGGCCCGACCCTGCGAGATCGGCGAAATAGACGCGGCCGAACGTCTTGCTGCTCTTGAGGAACACACAGCCGAGGAAAACCGCGCCAGCCAGAAACGGCGCCAGCGAGGCCAGGAAGATCTGCACCAGCTTCCACTTCTGGTTGGGGTCAGAAACCAGATATATCGGATTGAAGTGGAGGCTCTGGATGTACAGATTGGCGGCCACCGCGAGCGGACCAAACAGTCCAAGCGCCACTGTGGCGGCGATGCGCCAGTGCCGGGAAAACCAGGATTTCGAGGAGGCCATCACCGCGCTGGTCAGACCAAAACCCAGCATGGCGAGGCTGACGACCAGCGATCCGAAATGCGTCCAGTTTCCAACGGCGAACACGCGCATGATGTCGATTTGCAGGGCGATTACCGCGCCGGCGGTAAGCGCCACCGCGAGATACAGCGCGAGGCGGCCGCCGCGATCGAGGACCACGTCGCTGTCCGGAATTGGAGCGGCCTCGGCGAAGATCACGGCGTCGGTATGCTCGTTCATGCGGTCTTCCCAAATCGAAGCCATGCGCCTGCCGGGCGCCCAGCGTCATGTCTGGGTTTCTCCCGGCCATGACGCGGCTCGGTCCCAGCGCATTCTGAGGCTTTGGACCCGGCGCGACGGCGTGGATCGCCGGGATGAACTCGGCGATGGCGACGCTTACATCGGCGCCTAGGGATATAAGCTCCGCCACGACGCCGAATGCGACAGTCTAGTTATTATGCGTGCCCTTGATCGCGTCGCCTTCGAGCTTCGTGAACGGCACAAAGGGCACGATGCGGCCGCCATAAATATCCGAGCGCGCGACTGTGATCGTTCCGTCGTCGGCTTTGGTCTTGGTGACCTTGAGCACACGCTGCGCGCCGGGCGGGCCAACGGGGATAACCATCACGCCGCCTTCCTTAAGCTGCTGCAGCAACGGGGGCGGCACGTGGTCGATGCCGCAGGTGACGATGATTTTGTCAAACGGCGCATTTTCCTCCCAGCCGTAATAACCGTCGGCGTTCTTGGAGGTGATCGCGCTGAATTCGCTATAGCCGTCCTTGATCAGCGAGTCGTAGGTCGCGCGCGTGCGCTCGGCCAGCGGCTTGATGATTTCAATCGTGAACACTTTGTCGGTCAGATGCGAGAGATACGCCGACTGGTAGCCCGACCCGGTTCCGACTTCGAGCACCTTCTCGCCCTTTACCGGATTGATCGTCGAGGTCATGCGGCCGACAATATGCGGGCCGGAGATGGTCACACCCCAACCGATATCCAGGAAAGCGTGTTCGTAGGCGCGACCGAGGTTCTGCTGCAGCACGAACTTTTCGCGCGGCGTTAGCAGAAACGCATGCTTGTGACGGACGTCGAGTAGATCTTCGTTGCGCACCATCGCAAGAAATCGGTCGAAACGTTCGCCAAGATATTTCGGGTCTTCGCCGCGTTGCGCCACGCCCCACCTGATGAATTCGGCCCGGTCGTTCATCGGCGGCGCCGTGTCGAACGTAAAGGCGGTGGGAACGTTGGCATAAGCCAGACGCGACATTGCCACGCCGCCCAATAGTCCAGCGGCGCCGGTAATAAACTCTCTTCGTCGCAAAATGGCCTCCTCGACGGAATCGCGCGCCCCGCGTCGCGGGGCGGCGGCCTGATACTCCATATAGTCAACAAACGCGAATGGCGATATTGCGTCCGTGATGAGGCTTAGTGGTTAACGATTTCCAAACGGGTCTCTCGCCCACTCCTTTAAGGTGCGGGTTCGATGATGCTCCGCGAAGGCCAATGCATGTTCGTGGAACCGATGACGTTGGGCTGCGGCCAATCGTTGTCCGGCACGGTGCGGGTTGACTTGTGCGACATCGTCCGCAGCGGAATGGCCACCGATCACGATTGTCGCGCCTTCCTCCGCAACTAGCGAATACAGCGTCGCCGCGTTTTCCGGCGCGAGCCGGATGCAGCCGTGCGAGGCGACGTGGCCGAGACGGCCAACCGCGTTGGTCCCATGGATCGCGTAGCCGCCGGTGAAGAAGATCGCATGCGGCATCGGCGCGTTGTCGTATTTCGCCGAGTGCACCATCACGTACATACGCTGGGGATGGAAGACGCCAGACGGCGTGCCGTGGCCCGGGCGACCTGAAGACACCGGCCAATCGTAATCCGCACCGGAATCCGAGGTGACGTGCATGTTCTGCGACGTTAGATCGATATCGATTTGGACCTTGGCGTCAGCCGTAGTCTGAATTCCAATGAGGGCCGCCAAAGCCGTAAGCGGCGCCGAAATGTAACGCATAATGTCCCCAGTCCAACCAAACGCGCGGCCCTTGCACCAAAATGGCTCGGGAAAACGCGTGGAATGTCGCATCCGCGGCTCTCTGGGCAATCGAGGCGCCAAATGATTGGCAGTCG
>JAYTRP010000212.1:0-5872 GCA_043746145.1 Hyphomicrobiales bacterium
ATTGCGACAAATCGCTCCTGATGACGAGCAGGCACTGCTAAGCAGCATCGATCGATGGGTCGAGCGCGACGTTAAGCCCGTCGTCAAGCATTTTGACCATAATGACGAATGGCCAGAGCGCATCGTTGCGCAAATGTCCGAGTTCGGCTTGTTTGGCGCGACAATCGGCGTGGAGTATGGCGGACTCGGCCTACCTGCGCGCACCTACGCCAAAATCGTCATGAGAATTTCCGCTGAGTGGATGGCGATCACGGGGATCTTTAACTCCCATCTCATGCTAGCCTTGGCGATTGAAAAATTCGGCACACCGGATCAGAAGAAGCGGTTTCTGCCAAAGTTGGCGAGCGGCGAGCTTCGTGGCGGACTTGCGCTGACCGAGCCCAACGCGGGCACCGACCTTCAGAGCATTAACATGAGCGCGCGGCGCGACGGCGACGGTTATGTGATCAATGGAACTAAGACGTGGATATCCAACGGCATAAAGGGCTCGGTCTTCGCGCTCCTTGTCAAAACCAACCCGCAGAGCCAGCCGCGTCATAAGGGTATGAGCCTGTTTATAGCCGAGAAAGGGCCTGGTTTCACCGTTGGCAAAAAGCTCGAAAAGCTCGGATACAAATCGATTGATTCCGCCGAATTGATTTTCGATTCTTACGAGATTTCTGAAAACAATCTGATTGGCGGCGTCGAAGGCCATGGGTTCTATCAGGCAACCGGCGGACTTGAGCTTGGGCGCATCAACGTCGCATCGCGGGGCGTTGGCATTGCCGAAGGAGCCTTGAAGCTTGCAGGCGACTACGCAGCGGTGCGTCAGACTTTTGGCAAGCCGATTTGCGAGCATCAGGCTATCCAGTTGAAGCTTGGCGAGATGGCGACTCGGGCGCGCGCAGCGCGACTGCTCACGCTCGACGCCGCCGAAATGTTCGATCGCGGCGAGCGCTGCGACATGGAAGCGGGAATGGCGAAATACTTTTCATCCGAAGCGGCGCTCGAGAACAGCATCGAATCGATGCGTATTCACGGCGCCTATGGGTATTCCAAGGAATACGACATTGAGCGTTTGTACCGCGATGCACCGCTCACCTGCATTGGCGAAGGAACAAATGAGATGCAGCGCATCATCATCGCCAAACAATTCATGAAGCGGAACGCCGCCTGATGGGACCGCTCGCGGGAATTCGCATCGTCTCCGTCGAGCAATTCGGCGCGGCGCCGTATGGAACGATGTTTCTCGCCGATCTAGGCGCGGAGGTCATCAAAGTTGAAAACGCCCAAAGCGGCGGCGATCCGGCCCGTTTTACCGGACCAAACCTTCTTGGCGACGCGGATAGCCAATATTTTCAGACGTGGAACACCAACAAGCGCAGCGTGCTCCTCGATCTGAAGTCGGCCGAGGGACGAGCTGATTTCGATGCACTAGCGTTGTCCGCAGACGCGATCGTCAACAATTTGCGCGGCGACCAGCCTGCCAAGCTCGGGCTCGATTACCCAGGCCTGAGCCGACTGCGTAAGGACATCGTCTGTCTGCACATATCCGCCTATGGGCGCGACAACGTGCGCGCGGATCGCCCGGGGTATGATTTTCTGATGCAGGCAGAAGCCGGGCTAATGAGCCTGACTGGCGATCCGCAATCGGCGCCGGCCCGATTTGGACCCTCGATTATCGACTACATGACCGGTATGACCGGCGTCACCGGTCTTTTATCCTGCCTGCTCGCCGCGAAAAAGACCGGTATCGGCTGCGACGTCGATACCTCGCTTTTTGAAGTCGCCCTGCATCAATTGGGCTACGCAGGGACGTGGTACCTCAATGAGGGGCAGGTCTCGACGCGGCTTTCCCGCAGTGCGCATTTTTCGGTTAGCCCCGTGCAGACGTATCAGGCAAAAGACGGCTGGATTTTCCTGATGTGCATGACCGACAAATTCTGGAGAGAGCTAACGGAGCAGATCGGGCGAGCGGATCTCGCAGTCGATCCACGGTTCGTCAATTCAAAGTCCCGCTTCGCGCATTGCGATGACCTCACGCCGCTGCTGGATGCGGAGTTTCGTAAGCGAACGATGAAGGACTGGATAGAGCGACTTGGCAAGTTACTGCCGATCGGCCCAGTTTACGATGTCGCCTCGGCGCTTGACAGTCCATTTGTTCGTGACATCGGTATGATTTGCAACGTTCCTCATCCCGAGCGCGGCGACATGCGCGTTCTCGCCAATCCACTTCGTATCAATGGCAAGCGCCTCGCCCAAACCGCATGCTCGGCAGTTGGTGCCGACAATGCGCATTATTTCGAAGCTGAACCGTCGACCGGTGACGCTGGCCAAAACGTTCGCCAAGCGCGGTGAGAAATAGGCGCGGTAGCAACTTTGTCGACAAATCGCTGTATGCTAGTTTTACGAGGAGCTATTTGAGAAGATCGGGATTGCGGTGACGCGGTCCGAAAGGACCAAGCGACGTGGCGACGGACAATGAGCATGCGGAGAAGTTTGCGATCACCGGCAACGGGCCGATTTATCTCAAAATCGTCGAAATGCTGCGAAGTGAGATCGAACACGGCGACTTTGCGGTCGGCGAATTGCTTCCGTCGGAAAGCAATCTCAGGGAGCGGTTCGGGGTCAGCCGGCACACGATTCGTGAAGCGCTGCGTCAGCTTCGCGATGACGGAATAATCGAATCCCGCCAGGGCGCCGGCAGCCGCGTGTTAGCCGTCGCGAGACCCGTCTATACCCATTCCATAAATTCGGTCGCCGAGCTTATTCAATACGCGACCGAAGCGCGATATTTGATTAACAACACGACTATTGTTGTAGCCGATAAGGATCTATCCAAAAAGATCGAGGCCAAGATCGGCACGCGCTGGCTTCGCGTCGAAGGCTTTCGTTATCTGAAGGACGATCCTGTTCCGCTGTGCTGGACCGAGGTTTTCATTCTCTCGGAGTACAGCGGAGTCGGGGTACTGATCGGGCGCCAGGCGGGAACGATCTACTCGTTTATTGAAGAGATGTATGGCGTCCGCATTGCGGAAGTTCAACAATCGCTCTACGCAGCCGAGATGCCGTCCGACGCGGCCGCCGAATTGCATGCCGAGCCGGACAGTATCTCTATGGTGGTTCGGCGAATTTATCGTCTTGAGGACGGTGTTTGTCCGATTGTCGCGATCAATCACCACGTTCCCAAGCGCCTCAAGCTCGACTGGACACTTCGCCGTTCGGGCGCGTGAAAGACAGGCACCGGCAACCCTGGTTGGGCCAACGCTTAATGCCCAAAACCGTCCGAGATCGCCACGATGCGCCGCGCGCGCTCTATAACCGGCTTGTCTAACATTTCGCCGGCATGTGCGATCACGCCATCGCCGGAAGCGGCCAGCGCACCTAACACTTCGCGCGCCCAGGCAATTTCGGAGTTCAATGGCAGAAATCCCTGATGGATCGCAGCAATCTGTCGCGGATGAATGGCGAGCTTTCCGCCAAAGCCGAAGCGTCGCGCGCGCGCGACGTCGAGCGCTATCGCCTCGGGGTCATTGAGCGTAGTCGACACTCCGTCAATCGGCGCTGGCAGGCCTGCGTAGCGGGACGCAATCGTCAATTCGGTGCGTACGGCGTTCACCTCCTCTCCGTCGCTGGCAATCCCGGAATCAAGCGCGAAATCGACAGAGCCGAACGCCAGACGACAAATGACCGGGTTTGAAGCGACAGCATGAATCTCAACGATTCCTGCAACGCTCTCAATCAGCGCTATAGCCTGACTCTTCGATTGAATTACTCGGGACAGCGCGGTCACGCTGGCGGCCGACGCCTTCGGCAGTATCAGGCCGTCCATCGGCGACGAAAGCGCCATCGCGACGTCGTCCTCGAACCACGGCGTGTCGGTGCCGTTGATTCGGATTAGACCGCCGCCACCTCGTGCGAGCCATTGCGCGACACTGGCGCGCGCGCTCACTTTATGAGCCGCGCCAACCGCATCCTCAAGATCGAGAATTATCCTCTCTGCGCCGCTTTGCGCGGCCTTCGCGAACCGATCGGGCCGATCGCCAGGAACGAACAGATAGCTCCGCCGATCCTCGCGCTGCTGTGGCATTACGGATCAGGCTTTCAGAATGAACGGGTCTTGCGCGACGGTGCTCAACTCGCACCAAACACTTTTGGTCTGCAAATATTGGTGGATCGATTCGATGCCATTGTTGCGCCCTGTACCGCTGTCCTTGTAACCGCCAAATGGCGAGTTGAAGGCCAGCGCGCGATAGGTGTTGATCCACACGGTCCCGGCCTGAAGCTTGCGGGCCATTGTGTGGGCGCGCCGGATATCGCGGGTCCAAATGCCCGCGGCGAGCCCGAAATCCGAGTCATTGGCGAGTTCAAGCACCTCGTCGTCGTCTCGGAACGGCGTGATGGCAAGGACGGGCCCGAAAACTTCCTGCGCAATGATCGAGTTAGTCGCCGAAGCCTTGTGCAGGATTGTCGGTGCGTAGAAATTTCCGTCGGGAAAGCCCGCGACCTTTTTGCGGACGCCGCCACACAGGAGTTCCGCTCCTTCCTCGATCGAGCGTCCAACCATCCTTTCGTCTTTTTCGAGCTGGGCCTTTGTCGCGATCGGTCCCATCTGAGATTCGGCGAGCAGTGGATCGCCGATCCTGATGTCGTTCGCTCGATCGACAAGACGCGCCACGAGCTTGTCATAGATCGAATGATGAACGTAGGCTCGCGAGCCAGCGACGCAAGTCTGACCGGCGGCGGCGAAAATGCCGGCCAGCACGCCGATTTCCGCAAGATCCAGGTCCGCGTCCTCGAAAACAATATTCGGGCTTTTGCCCCCGAGCTCCAACGTGCATCCAATCAAACGCCGTCCCGCCCGCCCTGCGATCTCGCGGCCGGCCGGCACGCTGCCTGTGAAAGAAACCTTGGCGACCTTCTTGTGGTCGATCAACGCTTCGCCCGTCTCGCGCATGCCGGTGACGACATTGATGACGCCGTCGGGAATTCCGGCCTCCGAAGCCAGCCTGGCAAGCTCGATAGCGGAAGCGGAGGTGATCTCTGATGGTTTGATAACGATGGTATTGCCGGCCGCCAGAGCCGGCGCGACAGCCATGATCGTGATGAATGTCGGCGAATTCCACGGCGTGATCACCGCGACGACGCCAATCGGTTCGCGCAGGGTGTAATTGAGCACGCTTTGACGCGTCAGCGGGATGACAGATCCTTCGATCTTGTCGGCCATCCCGCCAAAGTAGTGCAGCCAGTCCTCGGCCACCTTCGCCTGCAACTGCATTTCGGCGAGCAACTTGCCATTCTGTGCGCTCTCGATGGACCCGACAAGCTGCGCATTCTGCGCGATCTTCTCGCCCCATTTCGATATTAGGCGGCCACGCTGCGTCGGCGACATCTGGCCCCAGGAGCCGCGAAACGCTCGCGCCGACGACTGGACCGCGAGATCGACGTCGTGAGCGTCCGAATAAGCGAAATCAGCCCATACCTGTCCGGTGGTCGGGTTGATCGATTCGAACGTCTTGCCTTGCGTCGCTGGCATGGCTTTGCCATCAATGTAATTGTGGTACACGCTGCGCGGCCTGAAATGCATCGAGCTCATGGGCTGTTCCTACGGGTTAAAGCTTTACGGACTAACTTTAATTAATGGTATGCCGATCCGGCGCACCAAACCTCTAATCGCCGACGCCGAAACCGCGTTTTGGAACTAAAATCGTGCGATCAAATTCCATGAAAACCGTGCGGTCGGCTTTCACACCGCGAGTGTGAACGCTAACGATGCCTTGAGACTTTCGCGAGGCAGACTCTCGCTTCGCGATGACTGCGCTTTCGGCATAGATCGTATCGCCGACGAAGACCGGCTTGGTGAGCAAGATCTTGTCCCAGGCGAGGTTGCCGA
>JAYTRP010000213.1:0-5852 GCA_043746145.1 Hyphomicrobiales bacterium
CCAGTGGCCAAGGTATGCGGCCCAGGCGCAACGCCGCCCACCGCCTCCATCGGCGCCTGCAACCAGATTTCATGCCCCGCGTCGCGCGCCCGCGTCGCATCGCGCGCAACCTCGGCGCCATAGGGCGCCACGCCGAGCGACACCGCAGGCGGCAGATCGGAAATCGCCGCGCGCGTGCCCTCCGCATCCAGGCCGACGCCGTCGACTAAAATCGCGATTCGCGGCGCGTTGCGGCCCAGCGCGGATGCGATCGGCGGACGCGCATAGACGCGCGAAGGGCGCGCGCCATCGGCCCCAATTTTCGGCAGCGGGCCAAAGCGCGAGGGTTCGACCAGTCGCTTGTCCGGCGCCGGCGCCAGGCGGCCGCCTAGCGCCTGGGCGACGTTGATGATCTGAGGGCCGCCCGGCATCGAAGCGCCCGCTGAGCCATTGCGTACGACTCTGACGCTGCCGAAGGAGTCGGGGTCGGCCGGCGCCGCGTTGACCAGCGGCAACGCAGGGGCGGCCACCGCCAGCGCCAACGGCGTCGGCTCAGGAGTCACCTCCTCGATCGGCACGATCGCCACGGGGCCGCGTGGATCTGGCCAACCCCGCCAGGCCATAAAGCCAAGACCACTTAAGCCGATTGTCACGACCACCCAGTACAAACGGCGCATCCAGGGCCACGCGCGGGTCGCCAATGGCGTCGGCGTCGGGCGGGTTCCCAGGGGTTCGTTAACCTCGTCGCGCAACACGGATTCCCATATCGACGTCGCGGGCCCCGGCCGCGAATCGCTTGTGCCATGTTGTGCGTCGCGGCGGCTCCGGTCGAGCGGATTTTTTGCCCAGCGCGCAGGCGCCCCGGCGTCGAATTTGGCGCCCATTACCGATACGAACAGCTATAATGCCTCTTTAGAACGAATCGCGCGCGGGCGCGCGTGCTTAAGAAAGTTCAGTGTAGAGATGGAAGACCCGCACAACACGCCCGAGACCGCCTCACAAAAAGAGCAACAGGCGATCAGCGACGCCTACGGCGCCGACTCGATCAAGGTGCTGCGCGGTCTCGACGCGGTGCGCAAACGCCCGGGCATGTATATCGGCGACACCGACGACGGCTCGGGCCTGCACCACATGGTTTACGAGGTCGTCGACAATGCGATCGACGAGGCGCTTGCCGGCCACGCAATGCTCGTCACCGTCACGCTCAACGCCGACGGCTCCTGCACGGTGACCGACGACGGGCGGGGCATTCCCACCGGAATTCACGACGAAGAAGGCGTGTCGGCGGCCGAGGTCATCATGACCCAATTGCACGCCGGCGGTAAGTTCGATCAGAACTCGTATAAGGTCTCGGGCGGCCTGCACGGGGTCGGCGTATCCGTCGTCAACGCGCTTTCGATCAAGCTCACGCTCAGGATCTGGCGCGACGGCCAGGAACATGAAATCAATTTCGCACATGGCGACGCGGTTGACCGCCTCAAGATCGTCGGCCCGGCGCCGGTTGAGAACGGCAAGGTCAAGCGCGGGACGGAAGTGACTTTTACGCCGTCAAGCCAGACCTTCACGATGGTCGAGTTTGATTTTGCGACGATCGAGCATCGTCTGCGCGAGCTCGCCTTCCTCAATTCCGGCGTGCGCATCGTGCTGACCGACGCGCGCTCGCCCGAGGTCAAGCGGGAGGAGCTCTGCTACAACGGCGGGCTGGAAGCGTTCGTGCGCTATCTCGACCGCGCCAAGAGCCCGCTTATCGGCAAGCCGATCGTCGTCAAAGGCGAGCGCGACCGGATCGGGGTGGAGATCGCGCTGTGGTGGAACGACAGCTACCACGAGGTCGTGCTGCCGTTCACTAATAACATCCCGCAGCGAGACGGGGGCACCCATCTGATCGGCTTCCGCAGCGCACTGACGCGTCAGGTCACCGGCTATCTCGACCGCTCCGGCGCGGCCAAAAAGGAGAAGGTCGATGTCACCGGCGACGATTGCCGCGAGGGCCTGACCTGCGTGCTCTCGGTCAAATGTCCCGACCCGAAATTCTCCTCGCAGACCAAGGACAAGCTGGTCTCCTCCGAAGTGCGCCCGGTCGTCGAGGGGCTCGTCAACGAGTTGCTGTCGCATTGGCTGGAAGAGCATCCCGCCGAGGCCAAGATCATCATGGGCAAGGTGACGGAGGCGGCGCAGGCTCGCGAGGCCGCTAAAAAGGCGCGTGAGCTGACGCGCCGCAAGGGCGCGCTCGACATTGCAAGCCTGCCCGGCAAGCTCGCCGACTGCCAGGAGCGCGACCCCGCCAAGTCCGAGATTTTCATTGTCGAGGGCGATTCCGCCGGCGGCACCGCCAAGCAGGGCCGCAACCGCGAATTTCAGGCCGTGTTGCCGCTTCGTGGCAAAATCCTCAACGTCGAGCGTGCGCGCTTCGACAAGATGCTGTCGAGCGAGCAGGTCGGAACGCTGATCACCGCGCTTGGCACCGGGATCGGGCGCGACGACTTCAACTTGGAAAAGCTGCGCTACCACAAGATCATCATCATGACCGACGCCGATGTCGACGGCTCGCATATCCGCACGTTGCTGTTGACGTTCTTCTATCGGCAAATGCGGTCGCTGATCGAGAGTGGGTACCTCTACATCGCCCAGCCACCGCTATTCAAAGTCAAGCGGGGCTCGTCCGAGCAGTACCTGAAGGACGAACGAGCGATGGAGGATTATCTGGTCGCGCAGGGTCTTGAAGGCGCAATGCTAAAGCTTGTAAGCGGCGAGCGGCGAGCGGGCGCTGATTTGCAGGCGCTGGTCGATGAGGCGCGCGCGATGCGGCGGCTGCTGCAGCAACTGCACTCGCGCTATAACCGCGCTGCCGTCGAACAAGCGGCGTTGATGGGCGCGCTCAAGCCGCTGGCGGTCGAGGACGACGCCGAAGGTCCGCCACGGGCCGCAGGGCTCGCGGTGCGGATGGACGCGATCGCCGAGGAAACCGAGCGCGGCTGGACCGGCCGAAGCGAGAATGGTGGAATCGTGCTGACCCGCGAAGTCCGTGGCGTGAAGCAGGCGGTTATCCTCGATGCGGGACTAATGGGCTCCGCCGAGGCGCGCCGGCTCGATGAACACGCGAAGCCTTTGCGCGAAGCGTTCAGCGCTCCCGGCTCGTTCGAGCGACGAGGCGATGTCTCCACAATCTCCGGCCCCTCGGAACTGCTCGAAGCGGTCAACGCGGCGGGACGCAAGGGCGTGACGTTCCAGCGTTACAAGGGCCTAGGCGAGATGAACAAGGACCAGCTCTGGGAGACCACGCTCGACCGCGAGGCTCGGTCCTTGTTGCAGGTGCGTGTAAAGGAAGTCGACGAGGCGGACGACATCTTCGTCAAGCTGATGGGCGATGTGGTCGAGCCGCGGCGCGAGTTCATCCAGGCAAATGCGCTGAATGTCGCGAATTTGGACGTGTGAGGGTCGGGCTTTTCGCTGCTGCGTTAAGGCGAACCGCCTGCAACCCATCCTGGTGTCTCGGCGTTTATTACTAACGTAGCCAGTTGCAGGAGCTTTGTGATGAGCAAGCATATGCCTGAAGTGCCCGAGGGTAACCGCAGTCCTAAGGGCCCCGGCGATCACCATGAGATCGCCAGCGACACGACACGTGACAAGCGCCCCCACGATGTGAATGTCGCCGAGCAAGGCGCCACCGCCAACATCAAGCAGAACACGACGAACAAGGGTTTTTTCCACGGTCGCCGGATGAAGTAGGAGTCTCTGACCGGCGAGTCGGCGTCGAAAGAGCGAACGCAGTTGTCGATTAATCAGACAGCCCGTTGGTATTTTCGGGTTGCAAAAGTGCCCGCTGTTTTATCGAACAAAGCCATAAAGGGGTTCCAGCGCCTTGGCTCGAATAGTGAAAACGAAAATGCCGGCCAGGAATGGCCGACGTTTTCTAATTTGTCCGCATCGTGCATGGAGCAGACGACTGCCGCCTTAAGCGGCGATCGTGTCTCGCGCGATGCGCTCGATATCCGAGCGGCTGATGCCGATGTCGCCGAGTTCGTGGTCGCTCATTTGCGAAAGCTCGCGAACGGCTTCGCGGTAACGGCGCCAAGCGCTGAGCTTCTGAGAGATGATCTTGATCGAGGCCACTTGCCTCTCCTTCCTGTGGTTGCATCAGAATTGGCGAATTACACCGAGGACACTCGCCTGTTCCCATGCATCACGAGATAAGAACGTTTGTATCTCGGAGAAGCGACACGGACAGGTTCCAGCCATGCAGATTTGCATAACTAGCCCCTCGCGGCGAGGTTCACGAGTTTCATCCCCCCGCTCGACGGGCTCAGGCCGCTAAGGCGAAGCGAACTGCGCGGCCTACGGCAACCACACGGCGCAGCTTTACGCCGATGACTTCGACTCCGTCACATTCCTCGATCCGAAAGCTCACCTCGACAAGCCCGTGCGCGTCGTATTCTTCCGCCTCGCGCACTAGTTTGCGCAGCGCAGCTTCGCGTTGGACTTCACCCAATTCGCGATCGGCGGCGCGCCAGCCTGAATTCGCCTGAAGCCTACCGATGGCATATTGAGGGCGCTCGGTTGGCGACGCTCCAGCGTAACGTATTTCCATGACTTTGATGTACTCCGCAATTCTACTTAGAGGCAAATTGCGCGGATCGACTTGCCGTTTCATTAACGCTCATCGTTAACGCACGCTCGAACTGAAGTTTGTGCACACGAGCCGCACAGCGCCCTATCGAAACGAGACGGGACGGCGCTGGTTTCGCGCCGCCCCGAAACAATTTTGCAGTAGATTTCAGACGCTTGCAGCGGCAGCCGCTTCTTGTTTCTCCAGGTCGACGCCGGTCACCTGATCCACGGCGCGCATCGACAGCTTGGTCTTGCCACGCTCGTCGAAGCCAACCAGCTTGACCTTGACCTTGTCGCCTTCCTTGACGATGTCTGTGGTTTTATTCACGCGGTTCTTAGACAACTGCGAGATGTGGACCAGACCGTCCTTCGAACCGAAGAAGTTGACGAAAGCGCCGAATTCCATCGTCTTGACGACAGTGCCTTCGTAGATCAGCCCGATCTCCGGCTCGGAGGCGATCGACTTGATCCAGGCGATCGCCGCCTTGATCTTAGCGCCGTCGCTGGAGGCGATCTTCACGGTGCCGTCGTCCTCAATGTTAATCTTGGCGCCGGTCTTCTCGACGATCTCGCGGATCACCTTGCCGCCGGTGCCGATCACTTCACGGATCTTGTCGGTCGGGATTTTTAGCGTCTCGATGCGCGGCGCGAACTCACCGAGTTCCGAACGGGCGCCGGTCAGCGCCTTGCCCATTTCGCCGAGGATGTGCAGGCGGCCGTCCTTAGCCTGGGCGAGCGCCTGCTTCATGATCTCTTCGGTGATGCCGGCGATCTTGATATCCATCTGCAGCGAGGTGACGCCCTCGGTCGTGCCGGCGACCTTGAAGTCCATGTCGCCGAGATGATCCTCGTCGCCAAGGATGTCGGAGAGCACGGCGAAGCGCTTGTCTTCGAGAATCAGGCCCATCGCGATACCTGCGGTCGGCCGCTTCAGTGGCACACCCGCATCCATTAGCGCGAGCGAGGCGCCGCAGACCGTCGCCATCGACGAGGAGCCATTCGACTCGGTGATCTCCGACACGACGCGGATCGTGTAGGGGAACTCAGCCGGGGTCGGCAGCATCGGACGAATCGCGCGCCAAGCGAGCTTGCCGTGACCGATCTCGCGCCGTCCCGGCGTGCCCATACGGCCTGTCTCGCCAACGCTGTAGGGAGGAAAGTTGTAGTGAAGCAGGAAGCGCTCTTTGTAGGTGCCTTCCAGCGCGTCGATGAACTGCTCGTCCTCGCCGGTGCCGAGCGTGGCGACGACCAACGCCTGGGTTTCG
>JAYTRP010000214.1:0-5852 GCA_043746145.1 Hyphomicrobiales bacterium
GCCAGTTCTGCTGGCGGTGGGGAGCGGCGCTCCTGTCGTGCAGTCGGTCATTCGCGCGCAACTCAGGGGCGCACGAGCCATGCTGGCGTCAAGCGGAGACCGCCTAGCTAAACGGGCTCGCGTGTATCGGAGAACAGTACTCGTTGCGGGCACGAGAGGTGGTCAGCAATTCCGCATAGGTAGAAGTCACAAGTCATATCGACGACTACATGCTGTAAAAACGCGTGACGCTCTAATCTCGCAGCGCTAAATCAGTTGTCGATGTGGCGCCATGCACTTTGCAGCGTTCCTTACCGCGAGAGTAGATCGCCATGAGCAAGTTTTATTACAACGCCAAAGATTTCTCTGGCAATTACGGGCTCTGGATCAGCAACGGAACCGCGCTGGGCACTAAGGAGATCGAGACAGGCAAGCAGGGGCCGTACGATCTCAATCCAAACTCCTTTTCCGCTGCCGGCGCCGAGATGCTGTTCGACGGTAGCGATGTTTCCGGCAACATCGGCCTTTGGATCACCGATGGGACAGCCGTAGGAACGATGGAACTCCTGGCTGGCCAGCAAGGTTCAACCAACCTGGATCCAAGTTACGCGACGGCGATCAACGGCTACAGCGTCTTCGAAGGCGGTGACTTGACCGGAAACTACGGCCTCTGGTCAACTAACGACGCGACGCTCGGCTCGAGCGAGATCGTACCCGGCAAGCAGGGCGGCAAGGATCTAGAGCCGCAAAATGTCTTCAGCATGGGCGCTTGGGGTCTGTTCGATGGCATCGATCTAAGCGGCGACATCGGCCTTTGGTACACCGACGGAACGGCCGCAAATACGAAGGAAATCGAAAACGGAGCCCAGGGATCCACCGCGCTGACTCCTTATAATGACACCAAGTTTGGAACGCGGGTCCTGTTCGTCGGCAACGACAGCACTGGAGATACCGGCGTTTGGATCACCGACGGCAAGGCGGCTGGGACGACGGAAATCCTGACCGGCCTGCAAGGCGGCGCCAATCTCTCGCCGTCATCGTTCAGCGTCATTGGCGCTTATGCGCTGTTCTCTGGCGTGGACGCGTCCGGCAAGGTCGGGCTTTGGATTACGAACGGAACGAGCGGCGGCACTCAAGAAATCGTTGCCGGTACGCAAGGGGCCTATTCGCTTTCTCCCCATCACTTGACGCCTATGGGATCGAATTGGGTTTTCGCTGCAACCGATTCCACGGGAAAAATCGGGCTGTGGGCGACCAACGGCACGTTGGGGGGAACTAGCGAAATCTTGAGCGGCGCGCAGGGCGCCAACAGTTTTTCGCCGGGCTATCTTTACTCCTACGGCGCTGAATTGCTGTTCGCGGCCACGGACTCTTTTGGCAAGGCCGGTTTGTGGAAGACCAACGGCACGTCGGCGGGAACGCAGGAAATAGTGGGATCGCAAGGCAGTTTCGGCTTGAATCCATACGAGTTCATTACCGTCAATCACCACGTCTATTTCGGCGGAACTGACCTGTCCGGCGACATTGGTCTGTGGGTCACCGACGGAACGGCCGGCGGCACGTCCGAAATTGCCAACGGGCTACAAGGAACGATAGACCTAGTGCCCTCCAATTTTACCCCGTATGGCGGCGAACTCGTCTTCTCCGCAGCGGATTCGACCGGCAATGCAGGACTTTGGATTGCCAACGGAACGACCGTTACTGAATTCGTGCAAGGCGCACAGGGCAGCAACAATCTCGATCCGACCTCGCTCCAGGTTGTCGGCACGACGCTTATGTTTTCAGGCGTGGACTCCGCGGGCAAGATAGCGGAATGGGCTAGCAACGGGACTTCGGCAGGCACGGCGGAAGTTTCCCCCTACGGATCGACCGGCCCGCAGCAGTTCTTCGTCTCTCAGGCCCCCAACGACTTTAACGGCGATGGCCTGTCGGACATTCTCTGGCGCAACACCTCGACCGGCCAAACGGAAACCTGGGTCACGAATCCGTCGGGCGACACTTACGTCAACGACGGCGCGCCGTCATTGGCTTGGCAGATCGCGGGAACCGGGGACTTCAATGGCGACGGCGCCGCCGACATCCTGTGGCGCAACAGCACGAACGGCGATGCGCTGATCTACGCTTCGAACGGTTCCGGCGGGTTCAACTACCAGGACCTTGGCGCTGTCTCGACCAGTTGGCAGATTGCCGGCGTCGGCAACTTCGACGGTGATAGTTATTCGGACATTCTCTGGCAGAACAACGCCAGCGGCGCCTTAGAGCTCTGGGAGCCTCAACCCGCGGGCGGCTTCAACTATTTCGATGCTGGCAATGTCGGCGCCTCGTCGGGTTGGCAAGTCGCCGCAACGGGCGATTTCAACGGCGACGGCCTATCGGACATCCTCTGGCGCAACGCGAACACCGGCGACACTGAAAGCTGGTTGGCGGGTTCGGCGGGAGGGTTCAATTTCGTCAATGACGGAGCGCCTACCTTGAATTGGCAGATCGGCGGCGTCGGCAATTTTGGCGGCGTAGGCGGTCCCGATGGCGACATCGTGTGGCACAATACGTCGAGCGGCGACACCTATCTCTATCTGTCCAACGGGTCCGGCGGGTTCAACTACAAGGACCTTGGGGTCGTCGGCACGAGCTGGCAGATCGCACAGGTTGGCAACTTCGCCAGCAACGGCATGTCGGACATTCTGTGGCGCAACACCAGCACCGGTGACGACGAGCTTTGGCTGGCCAAGGCTGGCGGCGGTTTCGACTACAGCAACCTCGGGAGCGTACCGACGAATTGGAAGGTGACAATTTAAGGCGGCATCGACACTGCGGAGAGCAATGCGCAAAACGTTCGCTCCCCGCTATCAAAAACACAGCCGAGGCCCACGTCGTTCGAGTTCGGCCCCTATCCGCCGCGCTCGCTGGCCGAGTTCGGCGACCTCCTGCCTCAGCGCCTGCGTCCTAAAAGTGAATTGCAACCGACGGCGCGAAGCTTGTTGACCGGAAGCGTCAGCAAGCCCGTGCGGGAAAAAGCAGAACGCTAAATGGCGGTTGGTGACACGAATGTCGGGTCTAAGCCAAGTACTACCCCCACTGGGAACAGTGCGGGACAGCGGTAAAGATGAAAATGCGCCTAGCAATCAAAGCGCGCTTAAGTTTGCGCCTAAGCTCCCGGAGGCCCCAGAATAGCGCGAGCAAGCGCGGCAACTTGCTCGCGTGGGATTAACTCGTCGAGTGCGAGACGCGCGAAGCCATGCGCCAGCGACCAAGCGGAATAGGCGGCCGCCTCCACGTGCGAAGCCTCAACACCGCCCGATTGCCTGACGCCCTCGACTAATAGCGCGAACGCCGCGTCCGAGGCGGCGACGAGTTCGGGGAAGCGGTCACGCTGACGAAGCTGTGGGCCGAACATCAGGTTGAACAGTCCAGCATGTGCGATGGCGAAATCGACATAGGCCAGCCCCATTTCAGACAGGCGAGCTTTTCCGCCGGTCGCCGCCGCCAGCGCGTTGCCGAACTCCTTGAACCCCTCGGTCGCAACCGCAGCGATGAGATCGTCCTTGTCAGCGAAGTGGCGATAAGTGGCGGTCGCGGATACGCCGACGCGACGCGCGGTTTCGCGCAAGCCTATAGCCTCGACGCCGCCCGCATCGAGCAATTTTCGCGCCGCAGCGATGAGGGCTGCTCGCAGGTTGCCATGGTGGTAGGTGGATCGAGGATATGTGTCCATGGAATGAAAACGGCCGTTGATGACGTCGCAATCGGGGACGCTGAAATATTCTCGTGGTCTTGCGAATGCAGGCGCGATGTTGATTGCGGCGCTCGCGCTAACGTTCGTAACAGGATTTGGCGACCTCGGCGCGGGCGCCGCGCAAGCGACCCCCGATTATGCAGACCCCGCGCATTGGTTATGTCTTCCGGGTCGCGCGGATGCCTGTGACGTCAGACTAGACACTGCCGTCATCCATCCCGATGGCGAAATCGAGCAAGAGCCGTTTCGGCTTGACGCGGCGGCGCCGATTGACTGTTTCTATCTTTATCCCACGGTTTCGCGCGAGACGAGCGGGAACGCCGACATGGCGATAGATCGCGAGGTGCGGCGAGCGGCGGCGCTCCAATTCGCACGTTTCGGCGCCGTCTGCCGGCTGTTTGCGCCGGTTTATCGGCAAGTTACATTTGCTGGGATGATCTCGGGGATGCGGGGCGGCTCGCTGAGCTTCAGCGCGGACCTCGCCTACGAAGACATCGCAGCGGCTTGGCGCGCCTATCTCGCGCATCACAATCAGGGGCGAGGTTTCGTCCTTATCGGTCACAGTCAGGGCGCGTCGCTGCTTACCCGATTGATCCGTGAGGAGATCGACGGCAAGCCAATCGCGGCGCGGCTGGTCTCGGCGATTCTGATGGGCGTGAGCCTGCCGGTCAGGCCGGAGCATGAACTCTCCATCTTTCCTCATACGCCCGCCTGCCACGCGTCGTCTCAGACCGGCTGCATCGTCGCTTTCGCCTCGTTTCGCGCGGAGTCTCCGCCGCCGCCGAGCAGTCTGTTTGTCTGGACGCCGCCGGGCATGCGCTCGGCATGCGTCAATCCCGCCGCGATCGAGGGCGGCGAGGGTCCGCTCGATTCGCGTCTATCCGCCTCGGGCGCGACGATCTTTGGCGAGGCGGCGCATCCTCCGGCCTGGACCGACCCACCGCATTCCGTCGGCGCGCCGTTCGTCGCCTTGCCCGGCCTGCTGAGCGCGCGCTGCGTCCAGAGCGAGCGGGGCGCGTACCTCGCAATTACCCAGCGCCCCGGCTCGGATGACAAGCGGACGCGAGATATTGCTGGCGATCTGGTTCTTTGGGGCCGCCTGCGTCCCGAATGGGGCTTGCATCTGATCGACGCCGAATTGACCATCGGCAATCTGGTGCGCCTCGTTGCAGAACAGTCACGCGCCTATCTCGCCCAATCGATCCGGCCGTGACGCGCCCTCTCGACCCCGGCGCCCATTATCGCTATGCGACATAAGACGCCAAAGCGCCGCAGGGACGGCGAAACTAGGGGAGGGGACGTGAAACAGCTCTTGTTGTGGGTTCCGTGCGTGATCGCGCTGGCTACCCCGTTCTATAATTTCACTTCGCCCGAGTTGTTCGGGATCCCCTTCTTCTACTGGTTTCAATTGTTGCTCGTGCTGGTGTCGGCGCTCGGCATCTTTGCCGCCGACAGGCTCTACGCCGCCCACAGGCACGGGAAGGCTTGAGGCGATGTTCGAACACCTCAATGTTGTCGCGACCAGCGTTTTCGTCTTTTTCTTTGCGCTCGTCACTTTCCTCGGCTTCTACGCTTCGCGGTGGAAGGCGGCTGATTTAAACTCGCTGAACGAATGGGGGCTCGGGGGCCGCTCGTTTGGACCGTGGATTACTTGGTTCCTGCTCGGCGGCGATCTCTACACCGCCTATACCGTGATCGCGATCCCCGCCATCGTGTACGCGATTGGGGCCTACGGCTTCTTCGCCGTGCCTTACACGATCATCATCTACCCCTTCCTCTATATGACCATGCCGCGGCTATGGGCGGTTACGCACAAGCATAATTACCTGACCGCGAGCGACTTTATCCTCGGGCGCTACGGCAATCGCTGGCTGGAACTGGCCGTCGCGCTGACAGGCATTCTCGCCACCATGCCCTATATCGCGCTGCAACTCGTCGGCCTGGAGAAAGTAATCTCCGCGCTGGGCTTTTCGGGTCAGGGCGTGCTGGCGCATGCGCCAATCACGATCGCCTTCGTCATCCTCGCGCTCTACACATACAAAAGTGGGCTACGGGCGCCAGCGATGATCGCGTTCGTCAAGGATGCGATGATCTACGTGTTCATCATCGCGGCGGTCGTCGTCATACCTTATCAACTCGG
>JAYTRP010000215.1:0-1797 GCA_043746145.1 Hyphomicrobiales bacterium
CCAGATGAAGCCGAGAGCCAGTGGCCGCTCAGTTGGTCCGTACTGTCAGTGCCGCTCTCTGCGGATATGGCGCAAACTCCACGCCGCTACACAGCAAGGCCAACAACCGTCGCCTCCAATTAAATCTAAAACCTCAGCAATTTGCCGATAGGCGGCCGATGGCGCCCTTAGCCTGAGCGAGTTGCGTCTTCCGCAGGGCGTTCTGCTACTCAAGTTGAAGAACACGTTCGCGGAAGTTCAAAGGCTTGTCAGCTTGGTCTTTAGCTGCCGGGTCAGACTCAAATACGACCCCCGCTTGATCCAGTCGTCTCCGAACGAGGCGAGTTCGGACCTCCAGGCTTCGATGAGGAATACCAATCTGGAAGCGCTCCGAAATCGTTGCTCCGTCGTCCCGTTTTATTCTCGCTCCCGTATCTAAAATATTGACGACAATTGCCGCAATCACCATTGCGCCTTGGCCGAAGAAGATCGTTGCTGGCAGAAACGCCCGCTCTCTCGAGGTGCGTATCCCTAAAATTACTTCCGCTTCAGCTGACAAACACGACCTCCAGCAGTCGCCGAGCCTAATGAAACGCTCGATATGTACTATCGCATTAGTAGGAAACCAGACTGTGGCGATCGTTCGGCATTGAATTTGGCCTCATACCCGCAACCATGGCGCCGAGCCCGAGCTGATACCGCCCTGGAATCCGCTGGTGCGATCTTCGTCAACGAAACGGCGAGGCGCCGGGCGTTAGATTGAGAGCGCTTAGTTGTAAGCTTGTCGGATGCGGCCACGGCGGGAAACTTTGACGTCCAGGAAAAGCGCCGTGCGCCAAGCGCAAACCCGGACGACATCTCGATTGAATCCGTGCATTTGACCAAATCCAAACAGTCGCCTTTCGTCCGATTTCGGTTATCGACAGCGCTCGAACGCTCTCGTTCCGTAGCGTCGAGTTGCACTATCTCGGATCGGTGAACCCTCAACCGCCGACGCGCATCAGCGGTGCTAGACGCGGCCCAGATCGTGACGCGCGGGTACCCCGTCACCTCGGTCGCAACAGATAAGGGCGCCGTCGCCCAGGTTGCGACTTTCTGGTCAAAGCGCCGTTGATCGGCTTTCGAGCGACCCTTCGTGGCGCTCAAGAGCACCGGCGGGAACGGGCCGTAGTCAGGTTTGTAAGGCAGGGCGACGTTCATGCCCGATGTCGACGCCCGCGCGTCGAGCTCGCCGTCGTTGAGGCTGTCGATGCTGCCGCTGTGCGCGTCGCTGAAATAGAGTCGCGTCGCGTGTGCATCAGGTAAGGGCCAATCATCTTCGAGGCGCCGGCGATCCGCCCCTTTGACGGACAGCATGGCTTTGGCGGCCGTATCGACGCCGTTGGCCTCACCCTTCAGCCAGCGGTCGAGCCATTGGACCTGCAATTCCTGGAAAAACTGAGTGTGCCAGCCACGGGCGTAAGATCCAAAGAACAGGCGCTTGTGCGCGTCGGCTCCGAGTTGGTTATGAAGGCGGATATTGGCGGGTGAGATGTAATCGTCCCGACCTCCAGCGACGGACACCGCCACCCCGCGTTTGCCGATCTCCACCGCTGCATCGGCAAGGGTAGTCCGGATGCTCCACCAACTTTCAAAATCGGGATGTTGAATTGCGGTCGCAAATTCGACCTCCGCTCCGGGAGAGAGTTTTCGCGCTTCCCGGCCCGTCCCTGGGCGCATTCCGCCGGGATACCACAGCTTACCGTAGCAATCGCCGCAGGCTACAGCAGGCACTATGGCCTTGAGGTGCGGCGACGCCTTCTTGGCGGTCAGCCATTG
>JAYTRP010000216.1:0-17131 GCA_043746145.1 Hyphomicrobiales bacterium
CAAGCCTGGTATGGCGCACCTGTGACGTACGACTACAACCCCGATAAGGCAAAGGCGTTGCTTAAAGAAGCGGGTTGCATGCCTTGCAAAATTAAAGTCGGCATTTCCACCTCCGGGTCTGGCCAGATGCAACCTCTACCAATGAATGAGTTGGTCAAGGAGCAGCTGGAAGCGGTCGGGTTCCAGGTCGAACTCTCACCGATGGACTGGAATGCGCTGATCGGCGTGTTTCTCGGCGGCGCGAAGAAGTATGACTACAACGCTATCAACTTCTCAATGGCGCCAATTGATCCGGTTCAGGGCATCTTGAAGAAGTGGATGACCGAATACGCCCCGCCGTCGTGCTGCAATTGGGGCTTCTTCGACGACCCGAATGTTGACAAGCTTGGTCACGAAGCCCTGGCCGAGTTTGACGCGACGAAGCGGAACGCCTTGTTGACTGATATGAACGAACTCGCGGTCAAGGACGCATCCGAACTCTACATCGTTCACGACCTTAACCCACGCGCACTATCGCCGAAGCTCTCCGGCTTCGTGCAAGCACAGAGCTGGTTCCAGGATCTGACGCCGATCGTGGTTTCTCCCTGAAAAATATCGCTTGAAAATTGTCACGAGCCTTAAGGCTCGTGACAACTCTCTGTTTCACGGCGGAGATGGAAACATGTGGTTATACGCAGGCCGGCGCATTCTCCTGACAATCCCCGTTTTGCTTGGGGTCACCGTCATTTGCTTTGCGCTGGTGATGATCGCGCCCGGCGATCCCATACAGAATTTGCTCTCGCCCACTGCAAGCGCAGAGGATGCTGCCCGACTTCGCGCGGCGTACGGTCTCGATAGACCGGTGCTGATCCAGTATTTTCTATGGCTCGGCAGAGTGTGCATGGGCAATCTAGGGATGTCGATCTCCGACAACGTGCCGGTGGCCGGCGAAGTGCTGCACGCGTTCGTCAATACGTTCGTGATCGCCATGATCTCGGTAGTGCTGGCGTTCATCCTCTCAATGATCTTCGGCATCATCGGCGCCTATCGATCAGGCAAGGCTTCTGATCGGCTCATAACCGGAGTCGCGGTTTTTGGCATCAGCGTCCCGCCGTTTTGGCTCGCTGTGGTCTTGGTAATCGTATTCTCCGTCAATCTTTCCTGGTTGCCAGCGACGGGCATGGGCGCCAGCGGCTCCGAGAGCTTCAGCTATTTCAGATGGGCGGACTTCAAGTTCGCGGTCATGCCGATTATTGCACTGGCGCTGCCACCGCTCGGCATCATGACAAGAACCACGCGCTCCTCGATCGTCGAGATACTCAACCAGGATTTTATCCAGACTCTTCGGGCAAAAGGGCTTAGCGAAGCACAGGTGATTGTCCACGCAGTCGTCAACATTATGCCGCAGGCGACAGCCATGCTCGGGCTCCAACTTGGCTATCTCATCGGCGGATCGGTTCTGGTCGAGACCGTCTTCACTTGGCCCGGGACCGGCTACCTCTTGAACAAGGCCGTGCTGAGCCGAGACATTCCCTTATTGCAGGGGACGATCCTGGTGCTGGCGACAGCGTTCGTGCTGATCAACCTCGTGGTCGATCTTATGCAGGCGGTGATCGATCCTCGCCTGAAACGAAGCTGAACGGGGCCGCAGGGATGACCGACGCGCTTGTAAATTCTATCCCCCGGACTTCAGCGGGCCGACCCGCATCCTCACCGCGGGTTCGAAGTTACTGGGGCGCGGTCTGGCAACGGCTACGCTACGACTACGTCACGCTGTTCTGCCTGGCCCTTATCGTTCTGATCGTGTTGTCGGCCGTGTTCGCACCGTGGTTGGCGCCGATGGACCCTTACAAGTCCAGTATGGCTCATCGCCTAAAGCCAATCGGCTATCACAATTATCTGCTCGGCTCCGACGAGCAAGGTCGTGATATCCTGAGCCGAATTCTTTACGGCGGTCGCGTTTCCCTTACTATGGGCATTCTCCCGGTCGCGCTCGCAACGATTATTGGTGGCCTATTTGGCGTGACCGCCGGCTATTTCGGCGGCAAGATCAACATGTTGATCATGCGCACGATGGATGTATTTTTCGCTTTTCCCTCGGTTCT
This sequence comes from Hyphomicrobiales bacterium, assembly GCA_043746145.1. Classification (GTDB taxonomy): domain Bacteria; phylum Pseudomonadota; class Alphaproteobacteria; order Rhizobiales; family Beijerinckiaceae; genus Roseiarcus. The sequence continues at coordinate 2,085 of JAYTRP010000216.1, forward strand.
GCTTGCGGTTGCGATATCGGGCAGCTTGGGTGGGGGCATCGTCAACCAATTATTGACTCTGACCGTCGTGCTGATCCCGCCGCTCTGCCGAGTTGCGGAAACTGCGACCAGTCAAGTTCGCTCTTTGGATTTTGTTGACGCCGCGCGCTCAACGGGAGCCTCGACGCTTTCGATCATCTTCACCCATGTCCTAATCAACGTGATGTCGCCGGTGTTTGTTTATGCTTCTACTCTGGTGTCCGTATCGATCATATTGGCTTCTGGCCTGTCGTTTTTAGGTCTTGGCGTATCGCCTCCAACGGCGGATTGGGGGTTGATGCTGTCGACTTTGCGCCAGTCGATCTATGTTCAGCCGCTCGTCAGCGCTGTCCCGGGCGTCGCCATCCTCGTAACCTCCATCGCCTTCAATATCCTAAGCGACGGTCTACGGCAGGCGATGGATGTCAGGGCCTGAGAGAGGAAAGCGTCATGACAAACCTCGCTGAAGCGAAAACAACAGCCACCCTCGATCCGCGTGATCGCGGCGGTCCTGCGCAGCCCATGCTGATCGTCGAAAACATGAAGAAATATTTTCCGATCAGGGCCGGTCTTTTCAATCGCAAAGTCGCTGATATCAAGGCCGTCGATGACGTGTCGTTTTTCGTGGTGAAGGGTGAAACCCTAGGGATAGTCGGCGAGTCCGGGTGTGGCAAGTCGACGCTCGCCCGGCTCTTGATGCATTTGGTCGAAAAGGACGAGGGTTCGCTGATCCTCGACGGCGATAAGGTCGGCGAAGCCTCGGGTGTTCCGCTCGATGGTTTACGCCGGTCGCTGCAGATGGTGTTTCAAGACAGTTCCTCGTCGCTCAATCCAAAATTGCCGATCGAGCAATCGATCGCTTATGGACCCAAGGTTCAAGGGGCGGCGCGCAAGGAGGCGAAGGCGCAGGCGCGTTCGCTAATGGAGAAGGTGGGGTTGAACCCCGTCCTTTTTGGTCAGCGCTACCCCCACGAATTATCGGGCGGCCAAAAGCAGCGCGTCAATATTGCCCGCGCCCTCGCGCTTGATCCGCGTCTGTTGATCCTTGATGAAGCGGTGTCTGCACTTGACAAGTCGGTGGAGGCGCAAGTTCTCAACCTGCTCGCAGACATCAAGCGACAGCTCAATCTGACATTCATCTTCATCTCGCACGACCTGCATGTGGTTCGTTACATCTCCGACCGCGTGATGGTGATGTATCTTGGACAGGTGGTCGAGATCGGGCCGGCGGACTTGATCTACGAAGACGCCCAACATCCCTACACCAGGGCGCTGCTCGCCTGTCGATTGAGCATGGATCCCGACGCCAGGGTCGACGCAGCGCCGTTGGCCGGCGATCCGCCGAGCCCCGTCAGTCCGCCCTCAGGGTGCCGATTTCACACGCGTTGCGACTTCGTCGAGGAGGTCTGCAAGGCCAAGATGCCAAAGCTCGGCGATGTGCTCAATCAACCGGCTGATCGGCATTTTGCGGCTTGCCACATGGTTCATCCCCAATCGGGACATAGCCGTGCGCCGACAAAGGTTGCGGCGCTTTGAACGCGGGAGCGTGAGATGAATGACATGACGTCGCCCGACTTGTTGAGCGCCACCGAACTTGCCACGCCGTTCCTACGCGTGGAGGATTTGCGGGTTAAATTCGTCAGCCGCGAGGCGACCGTTCGCGCAGTCAATGGCATATCGTTCGATCTCGAGCGCGGCAAAGTGCTTTGTGTGATCGGTGAATCCGGGTCCGGCAAGTCAGTTATGATGCGTTCGCTGTTACGCCTTTTGCCGAAGAACCGGGCAGTCGTCGAAGGCGTCATGAAAGTTGGCGAGCACGACATCGGCGCCGTCAGCGAGCGCGAGATGCAGCAATTGCGCGGATCGCTGATCTCCATGATTTTTCAGGAGCCAATGACCGCGCTTGATCCGCTCTATACCGTCGGCGAGCAGATCGCCGAGACAGTGCGGCGTCACGAGGGTGTGAGCCGAAAGGCCGCTTGGGATCGCGCACTGGAGCTTCTTCAACTCGTCCGCGTGCCTTCGCCCGAGCGCCGGTTGAAATCGTTTCCGCACGAATTGTCTGGCGGGCTGCGTCAGCGCGCCGTGATCGCCATGGCGCTTTCGTGTCGCCCCAGCTTGCTGCTGGCCGACGAACCGACCACGGCGCTCGACGCCTCGGTGCAGATCCAAATCCTGGTTCTCTTGCGCAAGCTGCAGCGCGAGATGGGCATGTCGATGCTTTTCGTTACGCACGATCTTGGGGTTGCCGCTCAAATCGCCGATCAGGTCGCCATGATGTACGCCGGTCGCATCATCGAATACGGTCAGGCAAGCGACGTACTGCTCAATCCAAAGCACCCCTACACCAAGGCGATGCTTGCGGCGACCGCCAAGGATCAGGACCGCAACCAACCGCTTGACGCCATCGCCGGTAATCCCCCGGATTTAAGGGATTTGCCTGATGGCTGCAGCTTCGCGCCGCGTTGTCAGCACGCTGTTGCCGCTTGCAGCTTAGCAATGCCGCCGCCGGTCGCCGACGCCAAGGCGCATATGGCCCGCTGCATCAAGGTCACCAACGCCGAGGGACTCCTATCGTTCGACGATCGTCTCGTTTCAAACATTGAAGCCGCGGCGCAGATTTCATAAAGTCAACGCGACACAAAGGGCAAGAATTTGGCGGACCATCATCTGCTTCCAAGCGTAGAAACCTGCCACTGGGGCTATTTCGACGCGACTGAGAATCCCGTGCTGAAGGTCAAGAGCGGCGACATCGTCACAATCGATACGGTGACAGGCAACCCCGATGTCCTGCCAGACCCTGCCAAGTTCCATATTCCGGAAGCGCTTAAAGAGATTTTTGCCAAACTGAGCCCATTGGGGCCACATATCCTGACGGGTCCGGTGTTTGTAGAGGGCGCCAAGCCGGGCAATGTGCTGGAAATTCGTATTCACGAAGTCTCGGTCATTCAGGACTGGGGCTTCAACGTGATCGTCCCGTTGCTGGGGACGCTGCCCTATGATTACGACGAGCCGCGCAAGGTCAACCTGCCAATCGACGTGAAGCGCAATGTGGCGACCATGCCTTGGGGGCTCGAACTCGAGTTGAAGCCATTCTTTGGCGTGATGGGCGTTGCGCCGCCGAAGGGATGGGGGCGGATAACTTCGGTCGCTCCGCAGGCGATGGGCGGCAACCTCGACAATAAGGAATTGATGGCGGGAGCGACGCTTTTTCTCCCGGTGTTCGTCGAGGGAGGACTGTTTTCGTGTGGCGACGGCCACGGCGCGCAGGGCGATGGTGAGGTCTGCATCACCGCGATCGAGACTGCGCTGCGCGGCAAGTTCGAGTTCATCGTTCGTGAGGATCTGACGTTCAAATATCCCCGAGCGGAAACGCCGACGCACTATATCACCATGGGCATGGACCCTGATCTCGACCAGTGCGTGGTCAAGGCTTTGCGCGACATGATCGCGTTGATTGGCGAGAAGACCGGCTTGCCGCATGCCGATGCTTACATGCTGTGCAGTCTCGCGGGCGACCTTCACGTCACGCAGACGGTGAATGGCTCGAAGGGCGTTCACATGATGATGGAAAAGAAGCTGTTGAAGGCCTAAGGAGCGTAAAGCGTTGAGCAAGATTCGAATCGCCCATATGGCGGGTCCGACGGCGACCATCCAGAACACACCGCCGCTGGTCACCTCAAACAAGGCGCGTGCGCGCGCAGGGTTGCCGGCTGAAGTGACTGGGTTTGACGCGCTGCGCGCCCAACGCATCGCTGCGCCAGTGAAGGTCTATGTCGAGCAGTTCTCGGCTCATCCGCTGGAGGCTGATGCTGCCGAACTATATGGCCCGCCGGACGGCTATGTCGGCGCGGACGGCGTATTTAGCGCAAGTAGAAAATCGGTGGCCGACAAGCCGGCCTATGAAATTGAGCTCAAGCCTGAGGACGGGCTCTATCCCTTGCCTTACATGGCGCTGCAGAAGGATGGATCGCCTTGGGAAGAGGAGGCGACAGCGCCGGGCGCCAGGACGTCGCGCCAGGGATTCTTCCCCGATGGCTCGCGCAGTTTCGAGGAAATTGACCGGCTGTCGGTTGGCGTCGACGGCAAGGTCAATCTGATTGGAGGACGCGCCGAAGTCGATTTCTATCGAGTATCGCCGCCCGGCGGGTTCACCAAAGGGCTTGCAGCCGACAAACGCGCCGACGTGGGAAAAGGCGCGACTGGGGAAGAGCGGCTGGGGTTCGACTTCTTCGCTTACAAACCGTTCCATCTCGCCAAGTCGCCGCCGCGTCCCGCTCTCGCCAAGATCACCAACGATGTGCAGGCGGTCATGTCGTCAGGCCAATATGATGGCGCGATCTGGACGCAAGGTAGTCCACAGATCGAGGAGATTGCCTATTGGTTCAATCTTTTGATTGATACGCGTTTGCCGATCGCCTGCAACGCCGCCCAGCGTCCGCAAGGCCAGATCAGTAATGACGGACCGGCCAACATAGTTGACTCCATCACCTATATCCAGTCGGGTATTTGGAGCGACGGCAAGGGCGGCAACCGCGCCGGCACTGTTGTAATCCAAGAACAGCAATTCTTTGCGGCGCGCGAGGTCGCCAAGGTTGATGCGCGTCCGGGCGGCTATATTGCGACGGGTGGGCATGGCGGCGTACTAGGGCAGGTGACCCATGCGGGCGTGCCCTATCTCATGTATGTGCCAGCTTACCGGCACACCGCGGACTCGCAGGTCAATATTACCCGCCTGCCTAGGTCGGTGACGGCGACGCAATTCGACGGAAGTGTCGTGAGCCGGATCGACATAGCGGTTAAAGACGACCAGGGCCACTTGTCGCCCCACGCGATTCCGCTGGTGTCGATCGTCAAGGACGGCGGTTTCGCGGCCGATGCGTTCGGTGATGATCCGGCAGCGGAGTCGGACCTTGCTTCGTTGATCCGCGACCGGTTGAGCCGCGGACGGCTCTGCGGCTTTGTCATCGAGGGTCTGGTGCCCTATGGCGCGGCGACGTCGGAACTGCGGGCTGCGATGCTGCGTCAGGCGAGCTTCCGCGGCGCCCCCGTGGTACGGGTCGGGCGCGGCTATCCCGAAGGTTTCGCGGACGCGGATGCGCTGGGGCTGACCGTCGCCGGTATGAATTTGACGGCGACCAAGGCGCGGTTGCTGTTGATGGCTTGCCTGATGAAATTTGGCAGCCTGCCAGCCGCGGCCGATCCCGCCCATCCCACGTCGGCCGAAGTCGCTTCTCTAAAAGCGGCTTTAAAGGAATATCAGCAAGTATTTGATACGCATTGACGTTGGCGACGAGGTAAAGGCGGCGCATGTTGCGGCTTCACGGCGTGATTGGGCATGAATCAGACGCGCTTCATCGCGGGCGTTTGCATGATTTGAGCCATCGGCATGCGATCGAACTGTTGTTCGTGCCGCCAGAAGAGGCGGGGCGCAAGCGGTTCCGGCTCGCGACTGATCGAGGCACGGATTGCGCGGTGAGCCTTGAGCGCGACGAGGAGTTGGTTGACGGCGCGCTGCTGTATCTCGACCAGGAGCGGGCCATTATCGCGCGCTTCGGGCGTGAGCGACTGTGGCGGCTACGCCCCGTGGACGGCGCTGCGGCTTTACGGCTTGGCTGGTATGCCGGCAATCTTCATTGGCGGGTGCGTTTCGACGGCGATTGTCTGGTCGTGCCGCTTGAGAGGCCTTTTCAGGAATATCGCGCGCGGATCGCGGCGCTGCTCGACGAAGGCTCAGTCGTCGAGGTGAGCGGCGATGTTTGACGTAGCGACCGCGCTCGCGCTGATGCAGTATGGCGACAGCGCATATCCCGCAGGCGGCTTTGCGTTTTCCTGGGGCGTCGAGGGGCTTGCAGCCGACGGTTGGATAAAAGGGCCGGCTGATCTCGACGCGTTCGTCGCCGAGCATCTGGTCTCCCGTTGGAACAGCATGGATCGTCCTTTGTTCGGGCGCGGCTATCACGCGGCGACGATTGCTGAACTGGTCGAAGTCGATCTATACGCGGAAGCATCGACGCCATCGGCGGAGATGCGCGAAGGCTCTCGCCGCGCGGGGCGTGCATTGATTGGCGTATCCGCTCGCCTGGGGGGCGCTTTGTCGGGGCAATATCGCGAGGAGATCGCCAATCGTGATCGGCTCGGCCACCTCCCGGTTGCTCAGGCGGTGGCTTATCGTGATGCTGGATTAGACTTGCGCTCGGCGGAGACGGTCTCGGCTTGGACGCTGGTCAACGGTCTCGTCAGCGCTGCTACTCGACTCGGCGTCGTCGGCCATATCGACGCGCAAAAAAGCTTGGGATTGGCGAGACGCGCAGTCGCAACTCTGCTTGACGAACCGCTGCCGGAAGACGCGATCACGTCGAGTTTCACCCCTTTGATCGATATTGCAGTGTCGCGCGGGCGATCGCGCGCCACACGGCTTTTTGCGACATGAACGCGAGCGTTCCGCCATGATGAACCTTTCACCAACGGAGATGGACCGCCTCGTCATCTTCACGGCCGCAGAGATCGCGCGCCGCAATCGTGCGCTCGGAATACGATTGAGCCATCCTGAGGCGGTCGCGTTGATCACTGACGAAGTGATGCTCGCGGCGCGTCGTGATCGTCCCTACGACGAGATCCGGGATTGGGCGAGCCGGCTGCTTACGACTGACGATGTCGAGCCCGGCGTCGCTGAAATGGTTTCAATGATTTACATTGAATGTTTGTTCGCCGAGGGGACCAAAATGATGGCTCTGTTCGAGCCGATCGGCCTTGGCCAGAAGCCTGTCGAGGACAAGCTCATTCCCGGCGAGATCATTTCGCCCGAACATGACATCGAGATGTTCGAAGACGCTGCCGTGGTGACTATCGATGTGGTCAACACTGGCGATCGCGACGTTCAGGTGCGTAGCCACACGCATTTCTTCGAGGTCAATCGTGCGATGAAATTCGATCGCGCGGCAGCCTTTGGCATGAAGCTGGACCGGCCTGCAGGCACGGGCGTCCGCTTCGAGCCAGGTGTGGTCAAGTCGGTTCGTCTGGTCCCGATCGATGGCCATCGGCTCGTGCGCGGGCAGGCGGGGCTCGTCAACGGGCCGCTCGACGAAGCTGGCGCAAAGGATCGATCGCTCGCGCTCGCCAAAGCGCGCGGCTATCTCGGCGCATAGGGGGACATGCAATGGCGACGTTGAGCCGGAAAGCCTACTCGGAACTTTACGGACCAACCAAAGGCGATCTCGTGCGGCTCGCCGACACGGAGTTGTTCGCCGAGATCGAGCATGATTTCACCACCTATGGTCATGAATTGCTGATCGGGGCAGGCAAGACCCTGCGCGATGGCGAGGGTATCAATGGCTATTTGCGATCATCGGACAAAATCCTCGATATCGTCATCAAGAACGCCACGATCATCGACGCCATGTCTGGAATCATCAAGGCTGACATCGGAATTCGCGGTGGCCGGATCGTCGGCATTGGCAAGGCGGGTAATCCCGACGTGATGCCCGGCGTGCATCCCGATATGGTGGTCGGCAGCACGACTTCGCCGATCTCGGGCGCGAGCTTCATCGTGACGGCGGGCGCGGTGGAATCGCACGCGCATCTGGGTTCGCCGGAGCAATCGGACCACGCGATGGCGGGTGGCACGACGACGTTGATTGGCAACGGGCCGGGCCCCCTGTTCGATGTCGGCAGCGGAACAGCGGAAATCTTTGGCCGCTTCCTGCAGGCCGCTGAATTCTCGCCCCTCAATTACGCCCTGTTTGGACGCGGCGCGTCACGTCCGGAATCGGTTGAGGAGTCGATCGCGGCGGGCGGCGCCTCGGTCAAGATTCACGAGGACTTTGGCGCTGCGCCAGCGGTGATCGACCAAACCCTGGTCGCCGCCGACCGCAACGACTTCGCGGTGCATCTGCACACCGACTCGATCAACGAATTCGGGTTCTGCGAAGACACAATGGCCGCGGTTGAAGGACGCACCATCCACATGTATCACGTCGAGGGCGCCGGCGGCGGTCATGCGCCCGATATGTTGAAGGTCGTTTCCTACCCCAATGTAATTCCCTCATCGACCAATCCGACCAATCCGTTTACGCCCTACGGGTTGGAGGAGGGCCTGCCGATGACGATGATCGCGCACCAGCTCAACTACAATGTCCCCGAGGATGTCGCGTTCGGAGAGGCGCGCGTACGCGCGCAATCCTCGGCGGCGGAGGATATCCTGCACGACCGAGGCGCGATTTCGATCTTTGGCACAGACACCCAGGGCATGGGGCGCCTCGCTGAGAACGTCGCCAATTGCTGGCAACTCGCCAGCGTAATGAAACAACGCGTCGGCCGCCTTGCCGAGGAGACCACCAACCGGGCCGACAACGAGCGCATCAAGCGCTATGTCGCCAAGCTGACGATCAACCCGGCGATCGCGGTCGGCATCGACGATCATGTCGGCTCGATCGAAGTCGGAAAGATGGCGGATATCGTGATCTGGCCGCGGGCATCGTTCGGAATCAAGCCCTATATGGTGATCAAAAGCGGCTTCATCGTCTGGGCTGCGATGGGCGACGGCAATGGAAGCCTAGGCCTTGCCGAGCCGATGGTCCAGAAGCGCATGTGGGGCGCGCTGGGCTCGGCGCCGGGGCGGCTCGGCGTCAACTTTGTTTGCAAGCTCGCCGCCGATGCGGATGTGGGACGCAAGCTCGGACTCGTCAAGCCAATGATTCCGATCAAGAATGTGCGCGGCCTGCGCAAGACCGACATGGTGCGCAACGCGGCCATGCCGCATGTCGAGGTGGATCCGCAAACCTTCGAGGTACGGGCGGACGGCGAGTTGTTGATGTGTGCGCCGGCAGTAAAGGTCCCCCTCGCGCGAAGGTACATGTTGCGATGAACCCGACGCAAAAGCCTGCCGCCGCGCGGGTCGGTATTGGCGGCCCGGTCGGCTCCGGCAAGACGGCGTTAATTGAACGGTTGATCCCCGCCTTGACTGCTCGCGGCGTCGATCTCGCCATTATCACCAACGACCTCGTCACCGCCGAGGATGCCGAGCGCATCCGCCGTTCGGGTTTGATCGACCCGTTGCGCGTGTCCGCAGTGGAGGCTGGCGCATGTCCGCATACTGTCATCCGCGAGGACCCGACGTTGAATATCGAGGCGGCGAACGAGCTTGAGCGAAAATTCCCGGGCGTCGAACTGATCCTGCTCGAGAGCGGGGGCGACAATCTTGCCTCGACGTTTTCGCGCGACCTTACCGACTTCTGGATGTTCGTGATCGATGTCGCGGGCGGTGACGACATTCCCCGAAAGCGCGGTCCCGGCGTGATCCGCTGCGACGTCCTGGTGATCAACAAGACTGATCTGGCGCCTTACGTCGGTGTTGACCTTATTCGTATGCGCGAGGAGGCGCTCGCGGTTCGAGGGGGACGGCCGGTTCTCACAACCAATTGCCGCGCCAACGAGGGGATCGAGGCGCTGGTGGCTTTGATTGAGCACGAAGTGCTGTTTCGGGCGTGACGCGACCGCAGCTTGACCTTGTATTCGCGCGGCGGTTCGACCGCACCGTGCTCGATCGTCGATTGTTTCGCTGGCCGTACAGCCTTACGCGTACATTCGCGCTGGACAAGGCCCCGGCGCACATGTTGACCGCGATTGTGCAGTCGAGCAGCGGCGCGGTGCATGGCGAGGACCGCTTGAGCCAGTCTATTCATGTGCGCGCCGACGCGGCCGCGCATGTGACCACACAAGGAGCCTCCGCCATTCATCGCGCCGGGCCTGGGCTCGCCGCTTCGGAATCGGTGGCGGTGCGAGTCGAAGCGGGGGGATATCTCGAATATTTGCCCGAGCCTCGCATTCTATTTCCCGATGCGGACCTGGTCCAGACGCTGGATGTGGATTGCGCTCCCGGCGCCGTCGCGTTGGTCGGCGACGCCTTCACGTTCCACGATCCGGCCTATCGCGGAGGCAGTTTCCGCCGGTTTGTCTCGACCATTACGGTGCGTCTCGACGGCGGACGACCCGTAATGATTGACCGGATGGACATCACGGGCGGCCGCGGAGGCACAAGTGGCTTTGCAGCCTTTGGATCACTGACGCTCGTCGCCCCGGGGCGCGTGGAGGCGGATAGGGCGCGTTGCGACGAACTGATGCGGGAACTGGCGATCATTCCCGATCTTTATGCGGCTGCAAGCCCGCTGCCGGGAGGGGGCGCGGGAAATGCGAACGAGTCAGCCGGTTTGGGCATGCGCTTCGCCGGACGAGATTTGCGCGCTGTCAGGTCGGGAATGCGGATAGCGTGGACGCTGGTTCGCTGCGCCTTTTATGGCGCGCCGCCGGGTTCGCGTCGCAAAGGCGATGACGTTGCAAGCGCAAAGTCGGCATGATCGTTCGATCGGCCAAGCCAGACTAGCGCTGCGTTGAGGCGGCGACGGCTGGCGCTCGTAGGGCGCTCGGTTGCAATAGCGCTTTGGTCAGGTCAGGGTCAGGGTAGGGCCATGCGTTGTCCCAATTCGCTCGCTGAAAAGGACTACGATGAACTCCGACGCTTCGGCTGAATCCGCATCCGCGCCCAATGTGGCTCCCCCGGCTGCTTCGGCTCATCCGACTTGGGCCTCGGCGCGCAAAGATATGGTGGGCGCCAGCCTCGGCACTTCGCGCCTTTGGTTTACGGTCGCGGAGGGCATTGTAACCGAGGTTTACTATCCCCGAATCGATATTCCGCAGATCAAGGATATGGGTTTCATCATCGCCGACGATCGCGGGTTCTGGGTCGAGCTGCGACGCGACACCCCCTATGTCGCGACGCTTGCAGGGCCGGGAGTGCCGGCGGTAAAGATCGTCCACACGCACCCGCGCTTTACGTTCACGCAGTGGGTTTGTCCCTCGGAACGGCGCGACGTTTTGCTGGTGCGCTACCAATTGGAAGGCGATCCGACTTTACTTCCGTATGTTCTGCTCGCCGCTCGGTTGGGCGGCGACGCTGCCAACAATGTCGGTGGCGTCAGTCGGCACAATGGACGCGTCGTACTGGGCGCGGAACAGGGGCCGTTCGGTCTGGCGCTGATGGCGGCCGATCCAATCGGCTCCGATGCTTGGCAGAGAGCGTCGGCGGGCTGCGAGGAGGCTAGCGATGGCTGGCAGGATTTCAATCGCAATGGTCGCATGACATGGACCTACGATAGCGCTGGCCCTGGCGCCGTAGCGCTTACAGGAGAACTGCCAGCGAAGGGAGTGTTGGCGCTCGGCCTCGCCGAAAGCACGCAAGCTGCGGCGACATTGGCATTTTCCGCGCTGATGGGTGATTTTGACGAAGCCTGGGGCGAGCAACTCTCGCGTTGGACCAATTGGCTCACGATCAGCCCGCGGCCCTCGATAAGCCCCGACATTGACCGTGCGCTTACGGTGTCCGCAGTCGTGCTGAAGGTGCATCAGGATCGAACCTATCGTGGCGCGACGGTGGCGAGTCTGTCCGTGCCCTGGGGCGCGACTAGTCACAGCCGCGGCGGATACCACCTGGTTTGGCCGCGCGATCTGGTCGAGACCGCGGGCGCGCTTGTGGCTTTGGGGGCCTACGACGATGCGCGTGAAATTCTTCGATATCTGATCGCAACGCAGCAGAGCGACGGGCATTGGTTTCAGAACCAGTGGCTCGGAGGAACGGCGTTCTGGCCGGGCGTACAACTCGACGAGGCGGGATTTCCGATATTGCTCGTCGCGGCGCTGGCGGAGCGGAATGAGCTTGGCGGAATACCGTTCGCGGATTCGGTCAAGCGCGCCGCGGGCTTCATCGCCCGCGAGGGCCCAGCGACGCTGCAGGACCGTTGGGAGGAAGACGCAGGCGTCAATCTCTTCACGCTCGCGGTCGCCATCGCGGCGCTGGTGGAAGCGAGCGTGCACTTGGACGGAATCGCTCGCGACTTCGCGCTCAAGCTTGCAGATTATTGGAACGCCCGGATCGAAGACTGGACCTTCGTCACCGACACCGCGCTGACGCGCGGAAATGACGTTAAAGGCTATTACATCCGAACTTTGCCGCTCGACGGTTTGACCCATAGACAGGAATTGGCCGAGGCTGTCGAAATCAAGAACCTCGCGGCCGATCCGGGCTTAGCCGCCGAGGCGCAGGTAGCGACCGACTTTCTCCAACTCGTGCGCTTTGGACTGCGTCGTGCCGACGACCCGTGCATTGTCGACACGCTCAAGGTCGTCGACGCCATGCTGAAAATTGACACACCGAGCGGGCCGGTCTGGCGCCGCTACAATGACGACGGCTATGGCGAGCACGACGATGGATCCGGATTCGACGGCGCGGGGCGTGGAAGGGGCTGGCCGCTGCTGTCGGGAGAGCGGGGGCATTACGCGCTGTCTGCGGGCCAGGACGTTTTGCCGTACCTCGAATCGATTTTGGCGATGAGCGGCCCGCTGGACATGATACCGGAGCAAGTGTGGGATTGCGCTGCAATTCCCGAGCATGGGCTAAGCCCAGGTAGGCCCAGCGGCTCCGCGATGCCGTTGGTCTGGGCGCATGGCGAGTTTGTCAAGCTATGCTACAGCAAGGTCCTGGGGCGCCCTGTCGATCGACCCGCCGCCACCTGGGCCCGGTATAACGGCGTGCGCCCGACCGTTGATTACGAAATCTGGGGCCCCAATATGCGGCCACCTTGCGCAAGAGCCGGCAAGACCCTGATTATTGCTCTCACTGCGCCCGCGCAGGTCCGGTGCGGGGTTAATGGATGGAGCGACATCCGCGACATCGAGACTACCGATACGGGCCTCGGTGTTTACACTGCAGACCTGGGGATGATCGGCGTGAAGGTTGACGACACGGTTCAGTTCACCTTTTTCTGGACGGCGACGAAAACCTGGGAAGGAAAGGACTATCAGATCCGAGTTACCGACGATTAGGCGCCGGCCGGCGAGTCCTTTTGGCTTTCGGTTCGCGCCAATCCGCCACCCACTGGAGACGAAACGGCTATGCCCGGTACGTCGATTTGAGTGCAGGTCGCTAGGCGAACGGTGTGCAGCAATGCCATAAGCGGATGTATGTTGATAAAACCACAGCGAAAACCAGAAATGCAGCCTCGAGAAATGAGGCTCGGCTCGACGTGGTATGTGCTTGTCGTCTGGAAAGATTGGCCATCCCAGCAGATCGGCGGCTTTTCGACGGAGCAGGAGGCGCAAAGATGGATAGACCACGAATCCAATAGCTGGCTAGAGTCCCGCTTTTGCGAGCCGCCCTTCGTATGAGCGGTTCGGGCCTGGAGGGCGGGATTTGCTAAAAGCATCGCTTTTCAAACAAAAAGCGCGGGTTGAATTCGAAATTCCGTCCAGCGCGGATTTTTTGTCCCAGAGCCGGGCCTTCTTTTGGGCTCTCTTCGTTTTGCCGTTAAAACGCGATCACGCCTCCAAGCGTTTGAGCCGGCCATTGCTGGGTCAACGGCCGCACTGATGCGGCATTATCAATGCGCGCTTAAGCCGTCGGTCTTCGTTCCAATCTGGTCAAGCGCGACCATGGCGCTCTTTGGCAATTCGAGTCCGGCGGCTGCAAGGTTTTCGCTGAGATGGCTGACCGACGACGTGCCCGGGATCAGCAAGATGTTGGGCGCCCGGCGGAGCAACCAGGCTAGCGCCACCTGCATTGGCGTCGCGTCAAGCTGCGCGGCGACTTCGCTCAGGGCGGTCGACTGGAGCGGAGTAAAGCCACCGAGCGGGAAGAACGGCACATAGGCGGTTCCGACCGAAGCCAATTCCTGTATCAGCCCATCGTCATGCCGATAGGCAACATTGAACTGATTTTGCACGCAAACGATCTCCGCTATGCCGCGGCCCTCGGCGACCTGCTTGGCTGTGACGTTGCTCAAGCCGATATGGCGAACGAGGCCTTGTCGCTGAAGCTCGGCGAGCGCCATAAGCGGCGCCTCGATCGAGCCCTCGGCGGGTCCTTGGACGGCGAACATGGCCCGCAGATTGACGACATCGAGCACGTCGACGCCGAGATTGCGCAAATTGTCATGCACCGCACTCTCGAGGTCTTCGGCTGAGAACGCAGGGTGCCACGAGCCGTTCTTTCCGCGACGCGCGCCGATCTTAGTAACAATCACCAGTTCGTCGGGATAGGGATGCAGCGCCTCGCGTATCAGTTGGTTGGTCACGTGCGGCCCGTAGAAGTCGCTCGTGTCAATATGATTGACCCCGGCCGCCACAGCCTCGCGAAGAACAGCAAGCGCGCCGTCGCGATCTTTGGGCGGTCCAAATACCCCCTTGCCGGCTAGTTGCATAGCGCCATAGCCAAGACGATTTACCGTGCGATCACCGAGTCTAAACGTCCCAGCGCTGCTGATATCGGTCATGCTCTGTCTCCTACAGTGTCTGAATTCGGACTCTGCGCTTGTAGCGCTCAGTCGGCAAGCACGGCATTTGCGGTAGAGGCGGCGGTGCTGTTGCGGACCTAAACTGCTCCAGCGAACGCTCAAAGTTGCGGCGTCCGGATTACACGCCGGAAATGTGCTTGATCCGCGGTAATGATTGCGCTTCAGTTGGTGGTATCGCCGTACTCGGGGATACGACGAAAAGGATTGGCCAGTAGCTCCTCAAATGGGAGAACCTCGCATGATCACTTTTGTCCGTACTACTACCGCGCTACCGGGTAAGTTGACTGAAGCTTTAATGTTACTTAAAACAACACAGGCCGTTGTGAAGAAGGTTTCCGGAGTCGAAGCGTCGAGTTTTGCCGTTGCTGGTGGCGTAACGGGCCAATTTGTTTCCATGTTGCAGTTCAAAGATCTTGGGCACTACGAGGAAGTTGTTGGGCTATTGTTGGCCAATGCAGAATACCATGCAGAGATGAAGAAGTGGGGCGACGTCATAGCGCCCGGTAGTTCCGATCAGTTGTTACGCTCGCTCTGAAACCCAGATTACCTGAGAGCCCTGAACGTTTGTGGCGTGGAGCAGGGTGAAGATCCTGACTCTGCTCCCGTTTATAGGGCAAGCGCTCGGCATATGCGCGAAAACACCAACTACTGCACCTTAAAATCGACGGTTTTAAAATCCTCGACGAG
>JAYTRP010000217.1:0-5807 GCA_043746145.1 Hyphomicrobiales bacterium
CGATTTCGCGATCTACCTTTGGGTCGCTGTGTTAGCCACGCCGCCGCTGGCCAGACGGATCGCGCTTTTGTTCATGGCGTCTGAGCGAAGCCCGGAACCGCCGCCCTCATTGTAAGGACCGCAGACCCAAATCGGAAAAGAACCTCAAGAGGTAGCCGTCGGGATCGGCGACCACGAACTGGCGGTTGCCTGTTTCCATCGTGCCACGCCGATACCAGCGCGCCTCGATCGGGACCAGCGGGTCGATGGCGGCTTGCCGTATGCGCTCGTGCAACCCGTCGACGTCCGGCGTCTCGATCTGAAAGTTGGTCCCGCGACCGAAAGGCCGCTCGAGCGGCGCTGTGGTAAAGCGGCGACCCGGCCCAGAAACCTCTTCGAGCATCAGTTGCGCGCCGTTGAGATCCAGGAAGGCGAATCGCTCCTCGGGCCTATCGCACAGGACGCGGAAGCCTATCACGTCGACATAAAAGTGCAGAGATCGATCGAGGTCGGAGACGTCGAGTTCGGGAATCAGCCGGTTCTCGGGGCTCGTTCGGCTCGTTTCGCGCGTCAAGTCGACAATCTCATGGCTGTTCCACGCAACGTCGCACCGCGAAATCGCAACTTTCACCCAACGGCAGCGGACTTCCATCGTCGCTGGAATAGATCACCTGACTGACGCCGAATCGGTTCAGCACGAATTTCACCTCGCACCGAAAATCGGATTTTGGCGAGACGGCGTCTTCTCCTTTGCCGATCGCGGGCAACCAGCCTTCGAAGCGCATATTCCCCATATGGTAGACCCAGATCTGCTCGTCGCCGACCGGAATTCGTTTGTCTGGGCGCCCAAAACAGGCAGCAATCTTCTTTTCCGAAAGGCCGATCAGATAGCGCTGCGCGATCTGGTTGGTCTCGGGCACGCAAGCGGCAAGCCCCAGAAGCGCCGCCGCGCTCACGAGCGCCCAATGTCCCCGCATCCGTCCATGCTCCCTGCGCTTCGCACTGACCCTAGGGCGTCGCCAAAGCGGCGTCCACCGCGCGGGCTGGACGGAAATGGATACCCGCGCCTAGAACACGCGACATAGGAGACTAGCGGATGGCGGCGGAAGACCCTTTG
This sequence comes from Hyphomicrobiales bacterium, assembly GCA_043746145.1. Taxonomy (GTDB): domain Bacteria; phylum Pseudomonadota; class Alphaproteobacteria; order Rhizobiales; family Beijerinckiaceae; genus Roseiarcus. The sequence continues at coordinate 1,097 of JAYTRP010000217.1, forward strand.
CCCGAAGAGAAGCACAACCGCTCGCGCGCCAACCTCGTGGCGGTCGCATTTATCGCGATTTTGTTCCTCGGGGCATGGTGGGTGTTCAATGAATTGCAGCATTACCGTGCGACTGAGAACTGCATCGCGTCGGGGCGTCGCGACTGCATCCCCGTAGTCCCCACAAATGGACCAACGCCCTGATTGTCAGGGAGCCATTGTGGCTTTGGCGGTTGCTACGTCCTTCTCGCATGCTTCGGCGTTGCCCGCTTTATCGGCTGCGCGAGCGTGGTCAATCGCTGCCTGAAACGCTTTCTGCTTTTCGAGCGACATCATGTCTGCCTGCTGCTCAGCGCCTGCGACGGAGGCGGCAGTGGGTTGGTGATGAAGCTTCGCGCTGGTGGTTTCATCAGCGGTTGGACCGATCGCCGCGACTTGTTTGAGACGCACGTCAAAATTTGCCTGAACAGTGGCAATTTGTTGTGTGCACGGGCCGGCCATCGCTGGAGCAGCGCCGGCGAAGAGGACGCCGAGCGCCGCGATTGCCTGTGGCTTCATGATAGTCTGCTCTCGATTGCGGCGGCGAAATAAACGCCGCGCCCTCTACCGCAGAGAGGTACGTCAACGCCCGCACGCGTCACTTGGACGCGCGTGTCATTACTGAGAAAATACGTATAGATCCTACCGGCTGCAAGGAGTTGACGAGCCTCAAGCCCTGCCGAGGATATAAATTTTTCGTTCGGCTATCATCTCCCTTACCGCTTTGCCGTAGGTCGCCATGTGCGGCGAGGCGCCGTGGTCCTTCAATGATTCCGCGTTAGCCCAGGTTTCGAGCACCACGAACGTGTCGGCGCCGTATGCAGTCTGTAACGGAGCAAACCCCTCAGCATCGCTAAACGGTGCGTATTCGATGCAGCCCGCTTCGGCATGAACAGCGGGCATGTTGGCGCGAAACAATGCGAGAATATCCTCGCGACGGCCCGGCTTGGCGGTGATGACGGCGACGACACGGATCATGGCGTTTCCCTGCTGCATTAAAAATCTCACATGCGGCGCCGGGCCGCTCGCGTCAATCCGCCGCAGCGCTTGCGCTTCGGAGACGCCACGCCCATGTCCAAGCGAGAGGGGATTCATGTCCGGTCCGCTGACGCCCAAAAGCACAAACCCGCGCAAAAGCGCCAATAGCGAGATCGCTGCGTTCCTCGACGCGGCGCAGCGCGTGGTCCCCCTTGGCGGCAATCGCGGCAGGCTAATCTTTGCGCTCGATGCGACGATGAGCCGTCAAGCAACCTGGGATATGGCGCAAAGCCTACAAGCCCGCATGTTCGAGGCGGCTGCGGGAATCGGCGGGCTCGATGTGCAACTCGTCTATTTCCGCGGGCAAGGTGAATGCCGCTCCTCGCCATTCGTTTCCGGTGGCGCCGGCTTGGCCGAGCTGATGGGCCGCATCTCCGTTCGCGGTGGACTCACGCAGTTGCGTCGCGTGCTGAACCACACGCGCGACGCGAACAAGGCAGCCAGAATTGGCGCGTTGGTGTTCGTAGGCGACGCGATGGAGGAGGGCGTCGATAGCGTCGTGGCCGCAGCGGGGGAACTAGCCTTGGCCGGGGTTAAGGCGTTCATGTTCCAGGAGGGCGACGACCTGACCGCTCGCAGGGCGTTTCAGGAAGTAGCGCGAGTCACGGGGGGCGCCTACGGCGCGTTTGACGCAGGCTCGGCTTCGCGGCTTGCGGCGCTGCTCAGGGCTGCAGCGGCTTATGCGGCCGGCGGCAGGGCCGCGCTAGAGGCGCTGGCGCTAACGGACAAGGAAGCGCGTCCGCTGCTCGATCAGATGCGCGGATGAGTAAAAGCACTTAGGATGCGTCGTCGGCCTAGCTGCGACAGCTTTCGCCGATGCAAACGCCGGGACATTCATGCCGACCTTTCTCGCGGGCCTGTTCGCACTTTATCTCGTGCTGCAGGCGATCAAGCAATTTGGGCGTCTCAGCCCGGCGGACGCAAGCAAGCTTGTCCGCAAAGGAGGACTCGCGCTTGGCCTGTTGGGCGTGGTCCTGCTGGTGTTACGTGGTTCCCTAGGGATATTCGGCATGCTCGCGAGCGTGGTGCTGGGGATTGCCGTTAAAGGCTCGTCGCATCCCTTCGTTCAGGCATTCCGCGCGTCAGGACTTGGAGCATCCCGGGCTGCTCGGGTATCGCGCGCTCGCTCGGCGACGATCGAGATGCGTCTCGATCTCAACACCGGCGCCATGAGCGGGGATACCTTCGCCGGTCCATTCGCGGGCCGCGCGCTCGACTCTCTGACGCGCCCGGAATGCTTGAGTCTTTACGCCTACTGCCGCTCCGACGATCCGGAAGGCGCGACGTTGCTAGAAACTTATCTCGACCGCCGGTTTGCCGGATGGCGTGAAGCAGACCAGGGTCAATCGCAAGCGCGGGATGGGCGCGGCGGCGGGAGCGGCGCGATGACCCGCGATGAGGCGTACGAAGTCCTGGGCCTGCCGAAAGGCGCGAGCGGCGAGGAAATCGTCAGGGCGCATCGTTCTCTGATGAAAAAGCTTCATCCAGATCACGGCGGCTCGACTGCTCTGGCCGCGCGAGTCAATCAAGCCAAGGATGTTTTGCTGAGCCGACATGTATGACGCAGACCCCGAACGCTACAATCTACAATCTTGCGCGAAACTGTCGGGCGCGATTCGCCCGACAGTTCCGGGTCGCCAATCAATCGCGGGTCGCAAAGCAGGGTATTCCGCTGCGTTTGAGAGTTCGACAGGTGCGTGAAGCGGTCGCTGAGTCCAGCCCGGCGAATCTTGCGCGGTAGAAGACGTCTCCGCCTTTCTTGAACTTTTCCGTGATCGGCCGCGCAGAGGCGAGCGTCCGGTCGCCAGCCTTGGCGCGGATCAGAAGAGAGTTCGCCTTGGCGGCGTTATCGGCCGCGCCGATCTGGATGATCCAGTCGCCTTTGGCGGCATGCTGCGCGTCAGATTTAGCGTCAGTCTTAGCCACAGTCTTGGCGACTTGAGTAGCGTCGGCCGAGTCGTCGTCGTCAGCGGACGCGCTCTTGCGCCCCTTGGCGGGTTTCGCGGGATCGGCGCCCTTGACCCAACCGAGCTGCAAGGGACTGCGCTGAGCCGCGATAGCCAGGCGGGGCGGAAGCGGGGGAGGCGCCGCTACGACGGCCGGTAGGTCCGTGCGCGATTTATTGTCGTCGTCGCTGTCGTCACCCTCACCGTCGACCTGCGCGACGTGGTGGGAGTGAGGCGAGGGGGCATCGACGCCAACAGGTCCGGAGAATGGCGCCGGCGCAAGCGGAAGGGGATTACGCGGCTGGAACGTCTCCGGGGTTTCCTCGGCGATCACGGTGGCGGTGTGCTCGGTCGAGGCCTCAAGCAAATGATCGGATATCAACTGCTCCATAATGTGATCGCGCGCAGCCGCCGAGCGGCCGCCCATCACCACAGCGACCAGCGACCGTCCGTCTCGATGTATAGACGTCAGCAGGTTGAAGCCTGAAGCGCGAGTGTAACCTGTCTTAATGCCGTCGACGCCGTCGACGCGGCCGAGCAGATGGTTGTGATTGCCAATGACTTCGCCGTCGTAGGTAAACTCATGCGTCGAGAAGTAATGGAAATACTTGGGGAAATGCTCCTGGAGCGCGCGCCCCAGCACGGTCAGGTCATGCGCCGTCGTGAGTTGCTCGTCGTTCGGCAGTCCGGAGGCGTTACGATAGAGCGTTCGCGACATGCCGAGCGAATGGGCCTTGCGTGTCATCATCCCGGCGAAGGTCGCCTCGTCGTGGCCCACCGCCTCGGCGATAGCGACAGCGACGTCGTTGGCGGAGCGTGTCACCACAGCCTTGATCGCATCCTCGACCCGAAGCGAGTCGCCAGCGGCAATTCCGAGTTTGGACGGCTCCTGCCCAGCGGCGTGCGCTGAAATCGGGATCATCGTGTCCATCGTCATATTGCCCTTCTCGAGCTGCTCGAACAGCAGATAAAGGGTCATCACTTTGGTGATCGAGGCGGGGTGGCGTACGCCGTTTTCGTTGACGCCCCAGATTTCACGCCCCGTGTTGGCGTCGACGACAATGGCGGAGAAGTTCGAGTCTCCGGCCGCGACCGCTCGCGGCGCCGCGGAGCCTCTGTGCCTCGCCGCGTAATGCGGGCGCAAACGGTAATGGTGGTGACGCGCTTCGGCCGCACTGCCTGACAGAGCCAGGACGGAAGCGGCGAGGCAAGCGCCTGCCGCAAGTCGGGCTAGACCTGAGCAAGTTAACTGAAAACTACGAACTGTCATTAACGCGCCTTTACGACCACAGCCGACCCGGCGCTGCCAAAGCCGTTGCAAAACACACACGCAGGGGAAACCTATGGGATTGCGGTTACGCCGGAGTTAATGGTTTGCCTCGCATCCAGCCAAACGGCGGCTAACTGGTTGAGAACGTAAGGAGGGCGGGCAACGGCGGAACGGCCATTTACTGCGTAAATTGCAAAAGAGGTTGCAACTTATTGATTTCGCGAGGTTAACGTTCCTTAACGATATTGAGCAAAACTGACCTGGGCACACACGACTAATGTATTATGTTGCAGTGCAACTAACAGATTGACTAAATTGTGCAGTGCACATAATTATTGCCTGGGCGCCTGCAGGGTATTCTCTCTGCCGGCATCGATCCACCAATCGGGAGTTTCCCCATGACGACGACGCCTACGCTTGAAGATTTCCAGAACTTCAC
>JAYTRP010000218.1:0-5802 GCA_043746145.1 Hyphomicrobiales bacterium
GATCGATGTTCGGAAAATGCGCGTCAGCATCAGGCGCGAGATCGACCTCGGTAATGAAGAGGCGATTCGCCCGCCCGATCGCCTGAGCGTAAATTTCGCCGCCGCCCCCGATCATGATCTCCGCCGCCCCACTCGCTCTTTTGAGCGCCGCGTCAAGACTGAGAGCCGCCGTCACGCCCTCGGCGGACCAGTTGAGATCCCGCGTCAGCACGATCATCTCGCGCCCCGCGAGTGGCTTTCCGATTGAGTCGTAGGTCTTCCGCCCGACGATTAGCGGCTTGCCCAGGGTGAGCGCCTTGAATCGCCTGAGATCAGTCTGCAGCCGCCACGGCAACGAATTTGCTCGACCGATAGCGCCATTGCGGGCCACTGCGGCGATCAAAGAAATCGGCCGCGTTGTCATATGGCTATCGGCGCCTTGATCGCTGGCCAAGGCTCGTAACCCTCAAAGGCGATGTCGTTCGCTTTCAGATCGAACAGCGCGCCCCGCGGCGAAGGCGTCGAGCGCGCGAGCCGCAAGGTCGGCAACCCTCGGGGCTCTCGGGATAGCTGCTCGCGCGCCTGCTCCTCGTGGTTGGAATAGAGATGCGTATCGCCCATCGTATGGACGAATTCACCAACGCCTAGCCCGCATTCGCGCGCAATGAGATGGGTCAACAGCGCATAGCTTGCGATGTTGAACGGTACGCCCAGAAACAGGTCTGCGGAGCGTTGATAAAGCTGACAGGACAACTGCTCGTTCGCCACGTAAAACTGGAACAGGCAGTGGCAGGGCGGCAGTTTCATCCGCTCGATCTCTGGCACATTCCAGGCGGAAACAATCAGGCGGCGGGAATTTGGATTACGCTTGATTTCGGATACGACCCAGGCGATCTGATCGTAAGTGCGCCCGTCGGCGCCTTCCCAGGAGCGCCACTGCTTTCCGTAGACGGGGCCGAGTTCACCGTCAGGATCGGCCCATTCGTCCCAGATCTTCACGCCGTTGGCGTTTAAATAGGCTATATTAGAGTCGCCGTTCAGAAACCAGATCAACTCATGAACGATCGACTTAATATGTAACCGTTTCGTTGTGACTAGCGGAAAGCCAGTCGTAAGATCGAATCGAATCTGGCGCCCAAATAGCGAGCGAACTCCTGTCCCTGTTCGATCGTGCTTTACAACGCCAAACTCTAGCGCCTCGCGTAAGAGATCGAGATAGGCTTTCATACGGTCACCAACGCCGAAAACGATAGTCTAGACGATTTCGGCGTGGGAAGCGCGGCGTCCGAGTACGAACGCCTGGGGACAACTAGTGTACGCTCACCGTCTGCAGTTCATGCTCCCACGCGTTCGCGATCGCCGCGTCCTTGGAATCGGTCAGCATGATCGGCGAACCGTCGGCGGCGAGAAGGGCGAACAAGCTCAGGCCCGGCCTGATCGCGGGAGCCTGCGGGAAAAGGCGCTGCGCGTCCTCGGACTTGATGCTTTTGACATATGCGATCGCGCCGTCGCCAAGATGCGCGAATTCATGTGGGGTCAGGTCGGCGGACACTCGATTTTCGTTAGCCACGTTACTCTCCTTGTTTTGGCGTTCTCTCCGAGGAGAGACCCGCCAGACGCGCACTTCAGTCCCGCGCCGTTATGGATATCCTTTTCACCAACCGCTCTGGCTGCGGCCTCACGACATCGATCGCCAACAAACCGTTTGCAAGCTCCGCGCCAAGTACCTGCATACCGTCGGCAAGCAGGAAATTGCGCTGAAATTGGCGTGCGGCGATCCCGCGATGGATGTAGTCTCGCGATTTGTCGTCACGCTGACGACCGCGAATCCAAAGCTGGTTCTCCTCTTGCGTAACCTCGACATCTGCGCACGCAAATCCCGCAACAGCCAAAATTATCCGAAGACGCTCAGGGTGATTGTCCTGAGAGGCAACCCGCTCGATATTATAGGGGGGATAGCCGTCGGAACCCGACTTGGCCGCCTTTTCCACCGCCCGCTCCACCTCGTCAAACCCGAGAAGAAACGGAGCGCTCAATGTTGTGATACGCACCATGCTCGAAGCCCCTTTCTAGGCGCTCCGCCGGTCCAACCTTCCCTTGAGGAACGGCTAACCCGCTTCAATCATTCCAACCCACCCCACTTGGCGACAGGCCGTTGTCCGAGATATGGCCCGTCCTGCGGCGCGTTCAAGGGTTTTCCAATCGCCCCGGTCCTCGAGGTCTTTACAAGCATGCTGCTCGCCAGAGTTGAATTCTTTCTGAATGGATGCGGCGAGCGGCGCGACCGCGCCGTCCGGACATGAAGCCCGGAGCGACCGCGGCGAAACTCGGCTCGAAACGTCAGTGCCAAGCCTGCGGGGCGAAATTCTACGACCTCCGCAAGCGTCCTGTCATCTGCACGCGGTGCGGCGCGGAGGTGGACCTCAACCGGCTGAAAAAGCCCGCCCCCGGTGCAACGGCTGCTGCCGATCCGCTGCCGCCGAAGCTAGCTCGAGTCCCGTCACCGCCCCCGCGCTGGTCGACCGAACAGGCGGCGGCGCTGGACACGGTCGGCCGTTGGCTGAAAGAAGGCGAGCCGCAGGTGTTCCGCCTGTTTGGCTACGCCGGCGTTGGGAAGACTACGCTTGCGCGTCATGTCGCCGAGCACGCGCGTGGTTCCGCCGTATTCGCGGCTTTCACCGGCAAGGCGGCGCTTGTGCTGCGATCGAAAGGCTGCGTCGGCGCGTCGACCATTCACTCGCTGATTTATCGCGCGAGCGAGGGTTCCGAGGGGGCGCCGACCTTTAGTTTGAACCACGAGGGGCCCGCTTCGAAGGCGGGGCTGATCGTGATCGACGAATGCTCCATGGTCGACGCCGAACTTGGCCGCGATCTGCTCTCCTTCGGCAAGCCGATTCTGGTGCTCGGCGACCCCGCGCAACTGCCGCCGGTCAAGGGCGGCGGCTTTTTCACCGAGGCCGAGCCCGACGTCATGCTGACGCAGATCCATCGCCAGGCCGAGGACAATCCTATCATCCGTTTGTCGGAGATCGTGCGCGCGGGCGGCGAGATCGCCTACGGAACCTACGGCGATTCTCGAGTGATCCGCCGCGAGGAAATCGATCCGGCGACCGTGACGGGCGCCGACCAGACGCTCGTCGGGCTCAACCGGACCCGTCGGCTCTACAATCAGCGAATTCGCGAGCTTGGAGGCAAAACCGCGCTGCTGCCGGTCGCGGGCGACAAACTGGTCTGTCTACGCAACGACCGGACGAAGGCACTCATCAATGGCGGACTTTGGCGCGTCGAGGAATGCTCGGGGTTGCGCAACGACTTCGTCAAAATGACGGTGCGCTCCGAAGACGAGCCGCATTTGCCAGCGACCAAGATCGCCGTGTTGAAGGCCTTCTTCGAGGGAACCGAGGGAGATCTCGCCTACCCCTTGCGCCGCGAATCCGACGAATTCGATTTCGGCTACGCGCTCACAGTGCACAAAGCTCAGGGCTCGCAATGGGACTCGGTCGTGCTGTTCGATGAGAGCCGGGCGTTTCGCGAACATCGCGCGCGCTGGCTCTACACCGGCGTCACGCGCGCGGCGCGGCGACTTACGATCGTTCGCTGACGCTGGGCGCTCACCACGAAACGCGTAACGCTTCAAGACCATGAAAATGATAGGCGTCGCGATAGCGGGGCGGCTCGGCGAGCGCCAGACCGGGCAGACGTTGCAACAAGATTGGCATTGCGACGCGCAGTTCGAGCCGCGCGAGCGGCGCGCCGACGCAGAAATGAATGCCGGCGCCGAACGACACATGCGGGTTTGGCGCACGCTCGAAGACGAGCCGGTCAGGATTGGCGAAGACTTGCGGATCGCGATTGGCCGCGCCTAGCAGAAGCCCGATCCGGTCGCCCTTGCGCAAAATGACCCCATCGATTTCGACATCTTGCAATGCGTAGCGCGTGAAGAGATGCAACGGCGCATCGAACCGCAGCAGTTCGTCGATGATTGCGTCACAGACGGCTTTGTCGGATGTTGCAACGGCGCCGGCCCCTCCCCCTTCGAGCATCGCTTTCAGGCCATTGCCGAGCGCATGCACGGTCGCCTCATGACCCGCGTTGAGCAGCAGGACAATCGTGGTGACAAGTTCGTCCTCGTTCAGCTTGCCACCCTCGGCCTCCGCTTCGATCAGCCGGCTGACGAGATCGTCGCACGGACGGCGGCGCCGCTCGGCGATCAGGTCGCGCACGAAGGCGGCGAAATCGCGCGACGCGGCGGCGGCGGCGTCCTCGACCGCGCGGGCGCCGCCGAACTGGTACATCGCAATCATGCTGTGCGACCACGCGAGCATTCGCGTAGACTCTTCGGCGGGCGCGCCGATCAACTCCGCAATGACGGCGATCGGGATCGGCGCGGCGAATTCCGCAATCAGATCGGCTTGTCGCCGCGCCTCGAAGCGATCGATCGCCGCATGCGCCAGCGCCGCGACGCGCGGCGCAAGCCGGTCGATCTGGCGCGAGACGAACGCGCGGTTGACGAGGCCGCGCAATCGGGTGTGCTCAGGCGGTTCAAGCTCAAGCAGCGAATGGCGTTCGATCGCATTGAAGGGTTCGAGATGTTCGGCAGGTTCGGGCCAGCCGAGTTCCGCGCGAGACGCGACATGCAGGATCTGCCGACCGAAACGGCGGTCGCGCAGCAGCGCCGAGACATCGCGATGCCGCGCAAAGCACCAGAAGCCGTATTGCTCCCAGAAGAAGACAGGGGCTCTTTCGCGCATCTCGCAATAGGCGGGGTAGGGGTCGTTGAAGAAAAGCGGATCGCGCGGATCGAGTGAAACGCGCCGACGCGCGGAGTTTATCTCAATCATCTGCTCTATCTCAGGGGATAGCGGGATTCGATCCCGTAGGGGCCACCGCCGACGGAGTCGCGGGCGGAATAGAGCACGAACTGGCTGGCTTTGAACGCGTCGAGCTGCAACCTCCCGCGCAGGCTAAGATAATCGGCGACGGTTGCCGGAGAGATCGATTTTAACCGAGCGAGCGTCACATGCGGCAGGAAATTGCGGGTTTCCGGGGGAAGGCCGATCCGCCGCATGCGCCGCTCGTGCTCGGCTTGCAATTCGACGAGCTCCGGCGATCGACTGACTTTTGCGACGATGGCGCGCGGTTTGTCGCCGCCAAACCAGCCAAGTCCATCGAAGCCGATTGTTAGCGGCGGACGTCGGACGTCGCGCAGCTTATCGGCGACCTCGTCCGCCATGCGCGGAACGATGTCGCCGATGAAGCGCAGCGTGACGTGATAATCCTCGGGCTCGATCCAGCGCGCCCCGGGCAGGCCGCCGCCCAGCGCCGCCAGAGCGTCGGCGAAATCATCGGGAATTTCGAGCGCAGTGAATAGGCGCGGCATGGCCGGAGCTTTTTACGCCTCGCTGCACGCCGCGTCGATATTTCAGTGGAAATAATAACCTAAGCCGAGCCGGACGGTTTGGCTCTCGCGCGTCTGCGAGCAGCAGTTTTCCGCGTCGAGCTTGGTCGTTATTGTCCCGAGTGAATGCGCGTAGGCGTATTCGCCGCGAACCGAAATTCTGTCGGTCAGCATGTATTCGAGGCCAGCGCCGATCGTGGCGGAATATTGCAAAACGGCGCCGCGATGGTCGCCAGTCGCGAAATTGGTCTGAGCGCTATCGTCGAAGGCAATGCCCCCCGCGACATAAGGCATCAGGCGATCGAACGTCCAACCCGCGCGGCCCCTGATGTCGCTGACGAAATAATCTTTGTAGCTGATTGTGGCCGCCAAGGGCTGCGGTCCATCGCCTTTGATGGACGCGAACTGGGTCGATCCTTCAAAGC
>JAYTRP010000219.1:0-5764 GCA_043746145.1 Hyphomicrobiales bacterium
GGCGACCCAGAGACGCAGGATATCCGCGCCGGACACCTTGATGATGTCCTGCGGGAAAGTCTGGTTGCCCAGCGACTTCGCCATCTTGCGGCCCTTGTCGTCGAGCGTGAAGCCGTGCGTCAGCACCACGTCAAAGGGCGCGCGTCCGCGCGTGCCGCAGCTCTCCAGCAGCGAGGACTGGAACCAGCCGCGATGCTGGTCCGAGCCTTCGAGATACATCACTTCGTCCGCGCCGCCCTCGACCTTGCGGTGGATGCCGGCAAGGCCGGGGAAGTGGACGGGGTCTTCGAGCACATAAGAATGCGTCGAGCCGGAATCGAACCAGACGTCGAGCACGTCGTCGATCTTCTCGTACTCGGCGGGATCGTAGTCGGGCGCCAGAAAGCGCACGGCGGCGCCCTGCGCATACCAGGCGTCCGCGCCTTCCGTTTCGAACGCCTCGGCTATGCGTTGGTTGACGCGCTCGTCGAGCAGCGGCGCGTGCTCGCCTTTCCTGACGAACACCGCGATCGGCACGCCCCAGGCGCGCTGCCGGCTCATCACCCAGTCAGGCTTGGACGAAACCATGCCGCGGATGCGATTCTCGCCGGCGGCGGGAACCCAGCGGGTTTGGCCGATCGCCGCAAGCGCGGTCTCGCGCAGGCTTAAGCTATGGTTGACGCCCTCGATCGGCTTGTCCATCGCGATGAACCATTGCGGCGTGTTGCGGAAGATGACAGGCTTTTTCGAGCGCCAGGAATGGGGATATTGGTGCTTCAGCCGGCCGCGCGCGACCAGCGCGCCGGCCTCCACCAGCGCCTTGATGACAGCCTCGTTGGCGTCGCCCTTGTCGCCTTTGTCGTTGAGGACGCGCTTGCCGGTAAAGCCCGGCGCTTCGTTGGTGAGCGCGCCGTTCTCGTCAACGGTGTAGGGGATGCGCGTGTCGATCCCGCGCCGCGTCAACATCTGCCCGGACGCCATCCAGATCTCGAAATCCTCGCGTCCGTGGCTGGGCGCGGTATGGACGAAGCCCGTGCCCGCGTCGTCGGTCACATGGTCGCCGTCGAGCAGGGGGACGGCAAAGTCGTAGCCGAGCGCGGCCAAGGGATGCGAACAGGTTATCGCGGCGAGTTCATCACTGGCGATGTCGCGCACAAACTCAAATTCGGCGACCTTGGCGGCAGCGAAAACGCTGTCGGCAAGCGCCTTGGCGAGAAGATAGGTTGCGCCGACCTTAGCCCAGTTACCCTCCGGGGCCTGCGTCACGCGATAGGCGCCATAGGCGATGCGGGGCGAATATGAGATCGCGCGATTGCCGGGTAGCGTCCAGGGAGTCGTGGTCCAGATCACAACCCTCTCGTCGCTCCCTTTCACGGGGAAGCCTACGAAAACCGTATCGCTGGTGTAATCCTCGTATTCCACCTCCGCCTCGGCGAGCGCCGTCTTCTCGACCACGCTCCACATCACCGGCTTCGAGCCGCGATAAAGCAGGCCGTTGGCCGCGAACTTGTGGATCTCGCGCGCGATCTGCGCTTCGGCGGGGAAGCTCATGGTCGAATAGGGGTGATCCCAGTCGCCGATCACGCCGAGACGTTTGAACTCCTCACGCTGCACGCCGAGCCAGTGCTCGGCATAAGCGCGACATTCCTGACGGAACGCGATCATCGCTTGCGGGTCGGCGAAATCGGGCTTCACCTTGCCCTTCTTGCGGTAATTGTCCTCCTCCACCTTCCATTCGATCGGCAAGCCGTGACAATCCCAGCCCGGGACATAGTTGGAATCCTTGCCCGTCATCTGCTGCGAGCGCGTCACCATATCCTTGAGGATCTTGTTGAGCGCATGCCCGATATGGATGTTGCCATTGGCGTAAGGGGGGCCATCGTGCAGCACGAATTTCGGACGCCCGGCCGCGCTCTCGCGCAGCTTCGTGTAGAGGCCCTCATTCGCCCATTTCGCCAGAATCTGCGGTTCTTTCTGCGGCAGCCCGCCCCGCATCGGGAATTGCGTCTTGGGCAGGAACAGCGTGTCGGAATAGTCGGGCGCGTCAGTCATAATCTCGGCCAGGGCAGGCGGAACAGGCGTTCCGCGCGAACCCGGGCCTTAGAGGATTTGGCGGGAAACGTAAAACGATAAGGCGCGGCTTGCGCATGCGCGTAACTACTGCCATATTGTCATAGACAACGACAAAGTGGCCATTACATGCACGCCAGCGCCCGCAAACACGAACGCGTCCATGGCGAAGTCGCCTCGCGCGATCTCAGCGAAATATTGGCTCGGGCGCACATCGCGGCTTTGGCGGGAGACGAGTTTCAGGTCGGCGCCGATGAATTCCTGGCGGCTTGGGAGCCTCATTATAGTCGCGAGGAATTGACGCGGATCGTCACGCCGCAGCGCACTTTGGCTCGCCGGCTCGCCAAGCACGAGTCGCTGACCGTCGCCGAAACCGACCGGGCGATGCGGCTGGCGCGCATCGTCACAGAAGTCGAACGCATATTCGCAGATGCCGACAAGGCCGCGCAATGGCTACGCCGGCCCAACGGCTCGCTCAACGAGCAAAGCCCGCTCGCGTTGCTGTGGTCCGAAGCGGGCGCACGCGCGGTGGAGGACGTGCTAATCCGAATCGACCACGGTATGTTCGGCTGAGACATTGCGCGTCTGGCGGATATCCAATTACGCCGATCTGGCCGGCCTTGGGGGAATGCTCGCAGGGGCGCGATGGCATTCGGCGGGTCGGCCCATCGTCTACACGGCCGAGCACCCCGCTCTCGCGCTGCTGGAGGCGCTGGTTCATTTCGATCGAAGCCTGATGCCTTCGCATTATCAACTGCTGTCGATCGAATTGCCCGACGCCGACGTGGAAGGCTTGACTGATCGTGTCTTGACTGATCCTCTCTTGGCTGATCCCGTCTTGGACGCAGAAAACAGCCGGCGAATTGGCGACGCTTGGTTGGAACAAGCGGCGAGCCTCAGCTTGCGTGTCCCAAGCTTCGTCGCGCCGCATAGCTGGAATTATCTGATCAACCCGCGACATCCCCGGATTGCCGAGGCGCGGATCGCAAAAACCGAGCGATGGCCGTTCGACGATCGATTGTCCTAGGCTACAGGCGGTCTTCAGCCAGCATTTCCCGCGCGCGCGTCACATCGCGCGCCATCTCGACTTTCAGCGCGTCGAGCGAATCGAACTTCAGCTCCGGCCGAATATAGGCGATGAATTCGACGCCCATCTCGCAGCCGTAAATGTCCTCGGCGAAGTCGAGGATGTAAGTCTCGAGCAGCGGCGGGCCATTGTCGACGGTCGGTCGCACGCCAAAGCTGGCGGCGCCGCCAAACAGCCGATCGCCCAACCTCACCCGCACCGCGTAAATCCCGTGCGCGAGCCGGTTGGTCGGCGCGAGCGCGATATTCGCGGTCGGCACGCCGAGCGTGCGTCCAAGCTGCTGGCCGGAAATGACCAGGCCGGACACCGAATAGGGCCGCCCGAGCAAACGCCGCGCCTCGTCGACTTCGCCACGCTCCAGCGCGCGTCGCACCGCCGTCGACGAAATCACCGTGCCCGCAGCCTCGACCTGCGGCAGCACTTCGACGCCAAAGCCGAACTTCTCGCCCGCGCGCTCAAGAAAAGCCGGCGAGCCGGAGCGGGCCTTGCCGAAATGGAAATCCCAGCCGACCACGACAGCGCCGATCCTCAGCGTGTTGACCAGCACCTGTTCGACGAACGCCTCCGCTGACAGGCTCGCCAGCGCCGCGTCGAAGCTGAGCGACGCCATGCCGGAAAGCCCGATTGCCTTAATCGCAGCGGCCTTGGCGGCGAGCGGCGTCAGGCGGAACACAACAGGGCGCCCGGCGAAGTAATCGGCCGGGTGAGGCTCGAAAGTCAGCACCGCGCTTGGCGCGCCGCGCTCGTCGGCGAACGCCTTCGTGCGCTTGAGCACCGCGCGGTGGCCAAGATGAACACCATCGAAATTGCCGATGGCGTACACGGCCCCATCGAGCCCGGGCGGGGGCTCGCTCGGGTCCACCGCGACGACGAACTCTGGGGCTGCAAACATTGGGGGTGCGAACACTTGGGATGGCGAAACGATCTTCAACCTTCGGGGCCTCGATGCGGGCGGAACCTGCCCCGCAAGCCCGCGCGGGTCAAGCCAACGCCGGCAAGCTTGGTCCCGTCCGCCCTTTGGGCGTAGGCGGCACACTGAGCAGACCTTCGCCGTCAAGCACGAGCAAGCCGCCGACTTTGCACGAACAATGAAGCTGCACACGTCGCCCCTGAGCAGTAAGCTCGGCCACTTCCACCGCAACGTCGACCACGTCGCCGATCTTCACGGGGCCACGAAAATTAAGGGTCTGCGAGATGTAGATAGCGCCCGGGCCGGGAAGCCGGGTGCCGATGAGCGCTGAAATCAAGCTCGCGGTGTAAAGCCCATGCACGATCCGCCCGCCAAAACGCGTCTTGCGGGCGAAATGTTCGGACAGATGGATTGGATTGTGATCGCCGCTAAGCTCGGCAAACCCAATCACATCCGCGTTTTCGACAGTCTTCGAGAGCGTCTCGCGCATCCCGATCGCAAGATCCTCGAAATAGTAGGTCTGAAAAGGCGCCCTGATCATAGCGGCGTCTCTTAAGCAGAAAACCGGCGGGGGTAAATGGAGCTAAGTGGGGGCAAGCGTGAAGCGGCGTAGTCGCGACCGCGCGACGTTATTTGAACTCTGGCGCGCTCAGGGCTCGGAATCATGGGCGCCTGCCAAAACTCTAAACAGGAACCCATAAAGTCCGTCGCCCAAGCATAAAGCAAGCGGATGAAGTCCGCAGGCGTCAAAACCTGTGGGCGAAAAACTGACTTGTCCAATTTGCCGAATGATTGTCTGCGTTTCTCGCTATATCCTCAGCCACAACAACAGAGTGAGAACCGCCGAAAAAATACATATCGGCCATGACTAAGCCGCCAAACGCAACGGCGACGTTGATGAGCAGAAGTTTTGTAAGCGGCCGGTTTCTTTTCGAACGCCCGCCCGCGATCGGCCTGCGTTCAAAACCAGTACGCCGCTCGCCCTCTAGCTGCTGAAGCTGAGTTGGTCGAGAATCCACGCCAGACCGTCTGTCGGCCCTCAGGCGCTTTTCAATCCACTGTGGGTCTTTTCCAGGGTCCACCAAATTTCTCCAAGCATGTCGCTGCACGTTCCCCAACTGTGATTGAAAGTAATTAAGGACATGTTTGCGATCGCGCCAAGTCGCGCCCGCCCGCAAATAATTCCGCTTAGTTCCTTCGTGACTTGCCTTCTTAATCTGACGTTGGGCTTGGACAAATGATCTGGCGCCGGGAGATTCGGTCGAATGCGGACGGCCGAGGATGCGGCTCAGGGAGCAATCCACGCCGGTAAGTTGAACGCCACGCACCTTGAACGATCCAAATAAAAAACGCCTCGCGCCTCTCGAACGGGTGTTTAGGTGGCGTGCGCTCCCCAACCAATGCCGCCTCCGAGCGCGCCGACGGCAAGTGTTCTTGCAGACGCATAGACCGCAAGGCTCAGCCTCGCGGGTCTATGCGAGGACGGCGTTGGTTGCGTCGCCGCCAGCGTGAGCGAAATGGTTTGTATCCGTCCGGTGGTCGGATTTGGGATGGCCGATGCAGGGTTCGACGGCGGAGCGTCGCTTCAGGTTAAGCTTGATCGCTTAGGTGACGCCTGGTCTTTGACCGGAGATGTAAACCCTCAGCTTTTGGTCGGGCGGCGCATTGTGGCCGCGGTATCCCCGGTCGGCTACGACTTTCGCCGCCTGCTGGCCTCG
>JAYTRP010000220.1:0-5747 GCA_043746145.1 Hyphomicrobiales bacterium
TTCGGCCAAGGGAGTCGCCGAATGAAATCGCAAGCTCAGGTCGTCGTCATTGGAGGTGGCGTGGTCGGCGCCAGCGTCGCTTATCATTTGACCAAGGGAGGCTGGCGCGACGTCGTGCTGGTTGAGCGCGCAGAACTTACGTCCGGCTCGACATGGCATGCGGCGGGCGGCATGCACACGCTCAACGGCGACCCCAATGTCGCGAAACTCCAGCAATACACGATCAATTTATACAAGGAGATCGAAGCGATTTCCGGGGTCTCCTGCGGGATGCACGTCACGGGCGGCCTCAATCTCGCGGGCACGAAAGAGCGGCTTGATTGGTTGAAGATGGCGCAGGCGCGCGGTCGTTATCTCGGCATGAACCTTGAGATGATCTCGATCGACGAAGCGGCGAAGATGTACCCCTTCATCGAGAAGAAGCATTTCGTGGGCGCCATGTTCGATCCCGTCGAGGGGCATCTGGACCCGTGGGGCGTCACGCAAGCCTACGCAAAATGCGCGCAACTGGGCGGCGCAGAAATCGTTCGCTTCAACCGGGTCGTCGATTTACAGCCGCGAAGCGACGGTTCCTGGGACGTCATAACCGAAAAGGGCAACATTCACGCCGAGCATGTGGTGAACGCGGGCGGCCTGTGGGCGCGTGAGGTCGGGCGTATGGTCGGGCTCGAATTGCCAATTTTGGCGATGGAGCATCATTATCTGATCACCGAAGACCTGCCGGAGGTGATCGATCCCAGCGTCGACAAGTTTCACGTCATCGATTTCGAGGGTGAACTGTACATGCGCCAAGAAGGCGGCGGCATGTTGATTGGCACCTACGAGCAGGCTTGCGTGCCGTGGAGCGAACACGAGACGCCCTGGGATTTTGGGCAGAACCTTTTACCCAACGATTTGGAGCGGATCGCGCCGTCGCTGGAGACGGCCTTCGAGCATTTCCCCGCGTTGGCGAAGGCGGGCATTCGCAAGACCGTCAACGGGCCTTTTACGTTCGCGCCGGATGGCAATCCGCTAATCGGGCCAGTGGGGGGGCTGAAGAACTTCTGGGTCGCTTGTGGCGTGATGGCGGGGTTCAGTCAGGGCGGGGGCGTCGGACTGGCGCTCGCCAACTGGATGATCGACGGCGATCCCGGCTATGACATTTGGGGCATGGACGTCGCGCGTTTCGGCGATTGGGCGACGCTTGCCTACACCAACGCGAAAGTGCGGGAGAATTATTCGCGGCGTTTCCGCATTCGTTTCCCCAACGAGGAACTGCCCGCCGCGCGTCCGTTGCGAACGACCCCGATCTTCGACCGGCTTGTGGCCGAGAACGCCGCGATGGGCGAGTTTTGCGGTTTGGAGAACCCGCTGTGGTTCGCGCCCAAGGGGGTCGAGCCCGTCGAGAACGTCACTTTCCGCCGTTCCAACGCGTTCGAACATGTCGGCGCGGAGTGTAGAGCGGTTCGAGACGGCGTCGGCATGACGGAAATCGCTAATTACGGTAAGATCGAAGTCGAGGGGCCGAAAGCGGTCGAGTTCCTGTCGCGCGTGATGGCGGGACGTATCCCGGCGGTGGGCCGACTATCGCTGTCGCCGATGCTCAACGACGGGGGCAAGCTGATCGGCGATTTTACGTTGAGCCGCTATGCGCCTGACAAGTTTTTGCTGATCTGCTCGCTGGCGGCGGAGAGTTATTACCTGCGCTGGTTCGAGAAATATGCGCAGCCCGGCGTGACGTTTCGCGGCGCGTCGATGGATTATCCGGGGCTCTCGGTCGCAGGACCGAGGTCGCGCGAATTGTTGCAGAAGCTCGTGCGCGACGACCTTTCCAACGAAAAGTTCCCGTTTCAGACTTTCCGCAAAATCGACATCGGCATGATCCCCGCGCTGATCGGGCGCGTCAGCTTCACAGGCGAACTTGGCTATGAAATCTGGGTGAAGCCGGAATATCAGCGCGCGCTGCACACGCTGCTGACGCAGGAGGGTGCGCCGCTGGGGCTCAAGCCATTTGGCCTGCGGGCGTTGTTAGCGATGCGTCTGGAAAAGAGCTTCGGCACCTGGGCGCGCGAGTATCGTCCTATTTACGGGCCCTACGAAGCGGGCCTGGGCCGTTTCGTTGATATGAAGCGCGGCGGCTTTGTCGGCGGCGCGGCGGCGGCGGCGGAAAAGGCAGGGGGCGGCAAGATGCGCCTCGCCGCGTTCAGCGTAGGCGCGACGGACGCGGACGCCATCGGCGACGAGCCGATCTGGCGAGACGGCAAGGCCGTGGGCTGGGTGACTTCAGGCGGCTTCGGCCACACGGTCGGTCAGTCGTTGGCGATGGGCTATATCGAGCGCGAGCATGCAGAGGCGGACGCATTCGAAATCGAGATCATCGGCGAAAGGAGACCCGCACAACGGCTCGCGGCGCCTGCCTACGATCCTCATGGTTTGAAGATGCGTTCTTAGGGACTTGCCGGGGGCGGCGACGTTAGTCCGGCGCGCCAAGGGCTTCGTCGACGCGATTTTTTAAAGCGACGCCGGACTAGCCGCCCTTGCGCGCTGCGTTCAGCAGATAGGCGACCTGCCGCGCCGCCTCGTCGTAGCCGACGCCTTCGGGACGGATATTGGAAACACAATTGCGGTCGGCGTCCGTCATGCCGGGCTTGATCTCCCAGGTTAGATAAGCGCCGAGGCTGTCCATAGCCGAGAGCCCTGGCCGTTCGCCAATCAGAATCAACACGCTCATCGCGCCGAGCGACGATGCGATTTCGTCGCCGAGCGCCACGCGCCCCTGTTCCGCAATGACAAGCGGGGCGAGGCGCCAACTCTCGCCCAGTGCGGGAAGCAGCGCCTCCAGCATCGGCGCTGCATGGCGCTGGACTGCAAGGGGCGAAAGCCCATCCGCGACGACGATAACGAGATCGTGGGCGGCATTTTTCGCTGCGAGCATTTGCGCCGAGTCCAGCGCGAGTTTTCGGCCGAGATCGGGACGCATCAAATAAATTCGTCGATCGACTGCCTGGCTCGCGACCTCGAGCGCGGGCGGTCCAAGCGTCGCCAGCGCGTCGCGCATATATGTAAGGTCCAACGGCGCCCACACCGCGTCGCGCGCCGCGGCATGCGCCGCCCGCAGGTTTAGAACCGGGTCGACCGAGAGAGACACTCCGGACCTTGGCAGCCCGATGCGCGCCGGGGTGTGCGCCCGCAATTTCGCCCAGACATCGGTCGCTGTCGGGAGGGAAGGATCGGCCGGTCTCATGCGCCCGAACCCAAGAGTGCTGCGAAGCGGGCTGGCGGCGCGTCAAACCCAAGCCGCCCGTCAGCGTCGACGATGCCCGCTCGCGCGAGCCAGTCCTCGAATTCGGGCGCGCAGCGGCGCCCCAACAGCCGCCGTGTGGCGAGCGCATCGTGGAACGAAGTGCTTTGATAGCCGAGCATCACGTCGTCCGCGCCTGGCACGCCCATTACGAAATTGACGCCAGCCACGCCCAGAAGGATCAGCAGGGCGTCCATGTCGTCCTGATCGGCTTCGGCGTGGTTGGTGTAGCAGATGTCACAGCCCATCGGCAGGCCCAGCAGTTTGCCGCAGAAATGATCCTCAAGCCCGGCGCGGGTGATCTGCTTACCGTCATAGAGATATTCCGGGCCGATGAAGCCGACGACGCTGTTGACCACGAGAGGCGCGTACCGGCGCGCAACTGCATAGGCGCGCGCCTCCAGCGTCTGTTGGTCGACCCCATGATGAGCGTTGGCCGAAAGCGCGGCGCCCTGCCCCGTCTCGAAATACATGACATTGTCGCCGAGCGTTCCGCGCTTCAGCGCCCGCGTCGCCGCTAGGGCTTCGTCAAGCAGTGCGAGACTGACGCCAAAGCTCGCGTTTAGCGCTTGCGTGCCGCCAATGGATTGGAAGGTCAGATCGACGGGCGCGCCGCGCGCGATGAGTTCGAGCGTCGTGGTCACATGGGTCAGCACGCAGGTCTGCGTCGGGATGTTCAGTCGCTGTCGCAGATCGTCGAGCATTCGCAGCATGTCGTAAAGCCGCGCGGGGCTGTCGCTGGCAGGATTGACGCCGATAAGGGCGTCGCCCGAGCCAAGCAGCAGGCCGTCGATGGCGCTCGCAGCAATCCCGCGCAGGTCGTCGGCGGGGTGATTGGGTTGGAGCCGAGTGGAAAGTCGACCGGGCAGACCCAGCGTGTTGCGAAAGCGGGTCACCACCTGTCGCTTCGAGGCGATCAACGCGAGATCCTGCAAGCGGCATAGCTTGCTGACGGCGGCGACCATCTCGGGGGTCAGCCCCGGCGAGAGCGCTGCGAGCGCCTCCGGGGTGGCGGCGTCCGACAGCAGCCAGTCGCGCAGACCCCCGACGGTGAGATGTGACACCGAGCGGAACGCGGTCGCGTCGTGAGAATCGACGATGAGGCGCGTGACCTCATCGTCTTCGTAGGGGATGACGGATACCCTTAAAAACTGCGCGAGGGGGAAGTCGGCCAACGCCATTTGCGCGGCCACGCGCTCGCTTTGCGACGAGGCCGCGACGCCTGCGAGCAAATCGCCGCTGCGAAGAGGTGTCGCTTTCGCCATCAGATCGGCGAGGTTGGAGAAGGAAAAGCGCTGGCCGTTGACCGTAGAGGCGTACACGCAGGTCTCCTTGCTGCGGGGAGCAGCAATCTACGGGCCACTGGGCGACAGGCCAAGCGTTGTAACCGATTTGGCCGAATCGGGCGAAAGGGACTATGCCGAGCTTAAGACAGGCGCGGAGGTCGCACACGATGAAATTGCCGAGCGAGCTAGGTCCGATCCATTTCATCGGCATCGGCGGCATCGGCATGTCCGGCATCGCCGAGGTGCTTTTGAACCTGGGATATAAAGTGCAGGGCTCCGACGCATCGGAGAGCGCCAACGCCAAGCGTCTGAAAGAGCATGGGGCGACGATCTACGTCGGCCACGCGGCTCAGCAGATCGGCGACGCCGCAGTTGTCGTAGTCTCCTCCGCCATCAAGCGCGATAACCCCGAACTTGCAGCGGCGCGAGTCAAGCGTGTTCCCGTGGTGCGTCGCGCCGAGATGCTCGCCGAATTGATGCGCCTGAAGCAATGTGTCGCGGTCGCTGGAACGCACGGCAAAACCACCACCACGTCGCTCGTCGCCACTTTGCTCGACGCTGCCGGTCTGGATCCGACCGTCATCAACGGCGGCATCATCAACGCTTACGGCACCAACGCGCGGCGGGGCGCAGGCGACTGGATGGTGGTGGAGGCCGACGAAAGCGACGGCACGTTTCTAAAATTGCCCGCCGACGTCGCCATCGTCACGAATATCGACCCGGAGCATCTCGATCATTTCAAAACTTTCGACGCCATAAAAGACGCGTTCTTCGCGTTTGTTGAAAATCTTCCCTTTTACGGCTTCGCCGTGATGTGCCTCGACCATCCGACGGTGCAGGAGCTTGTCGGCCGCATCGAGGATAGACGTGTCATCACTTATGGCGAGAACCCGCAGGCCGATGTTCGCCTGCTCGACGTGGTGGCGGACGGCGGCGTCATGAGATTCAATGTGCTCGTTCGCGATCGCCAGACGGGACGGGCTACCTATATCGACGAACTGGTCATGCCGATGCCTGGCCACCACAATGCTTTGAACGCGACAGCGGCGATTGCGGTGGCGCACGAACTCGGCGCATCCATCCCGACAATTCGCAAGGCGCTTTTGAACTTTGGCGGGGTGAAGCGGCGTTTTACCCGCACTGGCGAGTGGAACGGTGTGACCGTCATCGACGATTACGGT
>JAYTRP010000221.1:0-1757 GCA_043746145.1 Hyphomicrobiales bacterium
TTGCATCAGCCTTTTCCGACCGTGCGATCGCCGACGCGGAACGTGTAGTGGAAACGAACACAGCAACGGTCGAGTTCTGGTCTCGATACGCCCCTCTTACAGCGCCATCGCTTTCTTCTTCCCATAGCATCGGACGATCTATCCGAGACCTGCGCGAGGCGCTGCTTTCACTGCTCGACAAGAAGAGTGCGGCCCCGCTTGAGCCGGTGCAGGTAGATCAGCGGCTCAACACCGCAGCCAACGTGGTGGACGCCCTGCGGGCTTCGGCTTTGCAATACAACCAAGCTGTAAGCAAAGCGAATGCGCTCGTTAGCGACAAGAAGAAGTCGCTTGAAGGCGCAAACGTCGTCTCGGTGCAGCAGAACCTGCAGAATCTACGCGCAGTAAGAGCCCGGCACACGCCGGAAGCGCTAAGGGCCTGCTCCGACCACAGCGAAGCAGTGAAGAACAAGGATCAGCTCGAACGGCAGAAAGAAGACGCTCGTAGGGGGCTCGATGAGCACACGAAGGCGGTCATCGGAACATACGAGAAGACCATCAATAGACTGTTGGCAGATTTTCAAGCCGGTTTCAGGATCACCGGCACCAAGCATGCCTATCCCGGCGGTATCCCGAGCTCAAGCTTTCAGATCCTCATCAACGACACAACGGTCGAGCTAGGCGATGGCGATACACCGCTAAGAAAGGCGAGCTTCCGAAACACCTTGAGCTCCGGTGATAAGAGCACACTCGCCCTCGCGTTCTTTCTGGCCGAACTGGAGCACGACCCGAACAAGGCCTCCAAGATCGTTGTTTTCGACGATCCGTTCAACAGCCAGGACGCATTCCGAAAGGACCACACTATCAGGAAGATCCGCAAGTGCGGCGAGACGGGCCTGCAGGTGATCGTGCTGTCGCACGACCAAAGTTTTCTCAAGCGTCTTTACGATGGAGTTCGCGCGCAAGGGCTCGAATACATGTGCCTGCAGCTAGCCCGCATCGGCCACGCAAACACCACCATGACGTTCTGGGATATCGAGGAAGCTACACAGCTTCAGTTCAGGGCGGACATTAAAACGCTGACCACCTTCTACAATGCGGGGTCGGGCAAGCCTCGTGATGTGGTCGATAAAATCCGTCCCGTTCTTGAAAGCTACTGTCGCAACCTATTGCCCACGCAGTTTGACGATGACGACACATTGGGAGTCATCTGCGGGAAGGTCCGCAATGGCGGACCTGACAATTCTCTGGCTGCGGTTTGCGATGATTTGGACACCATCAACGAGTACACGCGGAGCTATCACCACGGCGAGAATCTGAATGCAGCGTCGAAGCCTTTGAACGACTCGGAATTGCTAGGCATGGTCGGTCTGGCACTGTCGATTGTCGGCTGCACAAATTAGGCCGAAGCAGCAGCTGCAGTCCAGGGTGGCGGAAGCCCGTCTGGCGTTCGGCATGAGCTCTGCAGCGGGGAAGCGGTAGCATCGCCGCCTGCCGCACCTGCAGCCTTCGTCTCTAGCCACATCATTCCTCAGAAGTCGGCTTGTCGGAAGCGATTTTGGCACGCGACAACCTAGGGAGCACGCTCGTTTCGCCGGATGGTTCGCAGCCTCTTGCTTCACAGAGAAGACTGTATTGGGACGCGCCCCGTCGTGGCATAGAAAGTCTCTCAAACTGGAACTTACCGCGAAGAGTACGCAATTGCCGGGCGCAATCCGCGAATTAGGTGTGGACGAATTCGCGGAGGAAGTTGACTGGCGGAGAGTGGGGGATTCGAA
>JAYTRP010000222.1:0-16817 GCA_043746145.1 Hyphomicrobiales bacterium
CCGAGATTTCCGCTCGGCGCGCGAGAGCTTCATGTGCGTTTTCAGCGCTTCGGCGATCTGAAAACCGACGGTGAAGCACGGGTTCAGCGATGACATCGGCTCCTGGAAAATCATCGCCATGTCGCGGCCGGCCAGCCGTCGGCGCTCGCGCGCCGGCATCGCCGTGAGATCGTGGCCGTCGAAGGTCATCGCGTCGGCGGTGATCTCGGCGGTTGGGGGAAGCAGATGCATGACCGCCAGCATCGCGACCGACTTGCCGGAGCCAGACTCGCCGACAATGGCGAGGGTCTCGTCTGCGTCAACGCTGACATCGATCCCGTCCACCGCGGTGAAAGGGCCGTGGCGGGTCTTGAAGCGGACGGTGAGGTTGCGGACGTCGAGCAGGGGCATGGCGGTTCGAAGCAGGCGAAGCATCGAGTCTAGACCGTTTCGGCTTGTCCGTCGCCGCAAAATCGACGGCGGCGGCCCTCACGCTTTGCGCATCTTCGGGTCGAGCGCGTCGCGCAGGCCGTCGCCGGTCAGGTTGATCGCGACCACCGTGATCAGGATCGCCAGGCCGGGCAGGGAGACGATCCACGGGTCGGAGCGGATGAACTCGCGCGAGTCCGCCAGCATCGAGCCCCATTCCGGCGTTGGCGGTTGTGCGCCCAGGCCTAAAAAGCCAAGCGCGGCGGCTTCGAGAATGGCGTCGGAAACGCCGAGCGCGGCGGCGACGATCAGCGGCGCGAGACAGTTTGGCAGCACTGTCGACAGCGCGAGTCGCAGGGGGCCGACGCCAGCGACCCGGGCCGCCGTGACGTAATCCTTGCTGAGTTCGCCAATCGCCGAGGCGCGCACCAGCCGCACGAAGCGCGGGAGGTAGACGATCGTGACGGCGACGATCGTGTTGGCGAGGCTGGGCCCGAGGATTGCGACCACGACGATCGCCAGCACAAGGCTCGGCACCGCCATTATGAGGTCCATCAGGCGAGTGACGAGCACGTCGAGCAGCGACCCCGCCATTGCCGCTGCGAGCCCTAGCGCGACCCCGATCACCAGTGACACGCTCATCACCGCGACGCCGATGAATAGCGATACGCGGGCGCCAAAGATCAGGCGAGAGAGCGTGTCGTGCCCGTCGCCATCCGTGCCGAACGGAAAACGCCATGTTCCGCCAGCCCATACCGGCGGCGCGCGCACCGCATCGCGGAATTGCTCGATCGGCGAATGCGGCGCGAGCGCATCGGCGAAGATCGCCGCGGCGACGATCGCTAGCGTCACGACGAGGCCGATCACCGCGCCGCGGTTCTCGCGGAATGTCGCCCAGAAGGCGGCGAACGGCGCGGGCTGTGCAAGGACTGGCGCGGCCTCGTCGGCAAGCGCGATGTCAGCGGGCATGGCGGATTCGCGGGTTGATCGCGCCATAGGTGAGGTCGACCAGCAGGTTGACGAGGATAACCGCCGTGGAGACCAGCAACACGCCGCCCTGCAGTGCAGGATAGTCGCGCCGGCCGATCGACTCGATCAACCATTTGCCGATGCCGGGCCAGGAGAAGATCGTTTCGGTCAGCACGGCGCCGGCCATCAGACCTGAAATCGAGAGGCCGATCACGGTCACGACCGGCAACATCGCGTTGCGCAGCGCGTGCAGTCCGACAACGCGGAACGGCGACAAGCCCTTCGCTCGCGCGGTGCGCACATAATCTTCGCTCAGCACTTCGAGCATGGAGGAGCGCGTCATTCGCGCGATCACGCCGAGCGGCACTGTCCCGAGCACGATCGCTGGCAGCAGCAGATGCCTGAGCGCATCGAGCACGGCGCCTTTTTGGCCCGACAGCGCCGCGTCGATCACCATGAAGCCTGTGGGTTGGTCAAAGTAGTAGTTGATCAGGTCGATCCGGCCCGACACGGGAGTCCAACCAAGTTGCACGGAGAACAACATGATCAGCAGCAGGCCCCACCAGAAAATCGGCATCGAATAGCCAAATAGCGAGACCGTCATCAGCGCCTGATCGAGCACACCGCCTCGGTTGACCGCAGCGAGGGCGCCGGTCGATACGCCAACCAGGGTGGCGAACAGCATCGCAAAGAACGACAGTTCGAGCGTCGCGGGGAACAGGGTCAGGAACTCGGTGAGGACTTTCTGCTGGGTCGCGAGAGATATGCCGAAGTCGCCGTGAGCGATGCGCACGGCATAGTCGAGGAACTGCCGCCACACAGGTAGATCGAGGCCGAGTTCGTGGCGTAGTTGGGCGAGGCGTTCGGGCGAAATGCCGTGCTCGCCCATGCGCACTTCGACAGGATCGCCGGGTACGAGGCGGATCGCGGCAAAGGTGAGGAACATCAGGCCGATGAAGGTCGGTATTGTCAGCGCGAGCCGCCGAAGGAAGTAGATCAGCATGCGGGGGGCGACTTGGAGCAGTCCGCGCGTGACCCCCTCCCCCCTCGTGAGGGAGGGCAGGGGCGGGGCGCGCATCTCGATAGTTGGTGGTTAGGCGAACGGCGGCTTGGCCCGACGGCCCCCCACCCTAACCCTCCCCCACGCGGGGGGAGGGGACGTTGTCCGCCTGCGGGCGCCGGCGCCACACCAATCATTGCACATCCACGCCTTCGAACGCATGCGTGCCCAGCGGGCTTTGCTTGTAGCCCGTCACGTTGGCGCGCATCACCTCGAACACGGTCGAATGAGCAATCAGCAGTTCCGGCGTCTCGTCGTGCTCAATCTCCTGCATGCGGTGGTACAGCTTGGCGCGCTCGGCTGGGTCTGCAACCAAGCGCGCCTTCACCAGCAAATCGTCGAACTCGGAATTGCACCATTTGGTCGCGTTGCTATTGCCGGGTTTGCCGCCGGGGCAGGCGCGCAGGAAGAAGAAGTTGTCGGGATCGCCGTTATCGCCGGTCCAACCATACTGACCGGTGGTCTGTTCGCCGGCGGCGAGGCGCTTGCGATATTCGCCCCATTCGTAGGTGACAAGCTTGGCGTTGACGCCGATCTTGGCGAGATCCGACTGCATCATTTCGCCAATTCGCTTGCCATTGGGATTGTAGGGCCGAGGCACCGGCATGTACCAGAGATCGACGTCGAGCGGCGTCTTCACGCCTGCGCTCGCCAGCATTTGCTTGGCTTTCTCGGGGTCGAACGGGGTCTGCGGAATTTGGTCGTCGTAGGCCCACATTGTGCGCGGGATCAACGTCGACGCCTTCTCGCCGGCGCCGAGAAACACGTCCTTCAGGATCGCGTCGCGGTCGATCGCCATCGCGAACGCCTGTCGCACTTCCTTCTTGTCGAACGGCGGCTTTTCCGCGTTAAACGCCCAATAGGCGACATTGAGGCCGGACTCGCTGATCACCTTCAACGAAGGGTCCTTTTGCATTTCCGGCAGATCGGCCGGGCGCGGATAGGCGTTGACGTGGCATTCGCCGGCTTTCAACTTGGCGTAGCGCGCGGTCGCGTCGGGCGTAATCGCGAAGACGAGATCGTCAACCAGCGCCTTCTCGCCGAAATAGTCGGGGTTCTTCTTGAAGCGGATCACCGCGTCCTTCTGATAGACCACGAACGAGAACGGGCCGGTGCCGACGGGAACTTGGTCGATCTGCTCCGGCGTTCCCTTCTTTAAAAGAAAGTCCGCATATTCGGCCGAGCTGATCGCGGCGAAATCCATCGCCAAATTGGCGAGGATCGCGACATTGGGCGTCTTGAGGTGGAATACGACGGTGTAGTCGTCCTTCTTCTCGATCGTGTCGAGCAGCGACGGCATGTCCATGTCGTTGAAGTAGTCGTACTTGCCGGCGCCGATCTTGTAGTAGGGATTGTCGGGCTTCCACTGCCGATTGAACGAGAACAGCACGTCGTCCGCGTTAAAATCCCGGCTCGGCTTGAATTCCTTCTGCGAATGGAATTTGACGTTCTTGCGCAAGTGGAACGTGACGGACTTGCCCCCGTCGGTGATGTCCCAGCTCTCGGCTAGGCCCGGGCCGACTTCGACCGTGCCGCGCTTGAACTCGGTCAGCCGACTGTAGACCGGCCGCGCGGCGTCGAAACTCGTGCCAGTGGTGTTGATCGCCGGCTGGAAGTTTTCGGGACTGCCTTCCGAGCAATAGACTAGCGTTTTCGCCGCGACCGGCGATGCGACGAGCACGGCTGCGAGGCCGATGCTAAACAGAAACGACGATTTCATACGCGACCCCGCGAGACTAGACTCCAGGGCATCGAAGCGCGTTTTTCCGCGGCTTGCAATCCCCCGGCGAGTCGCGATTTCGTTAGTAGAAGCCTATGGGGAAATATTTTCGGTAGATTTCCGCGTACAGGCCCTTGGCCGAGATACGCGCGAGCGCCCAGTCCATTGCGCGGCGGAGGTCGGAATCTTCCTTGCGCACTGCGATCGACACGCCCGACCCGAAATACTTAGCCTCGGTGAACGGGCCGCCGCGAAACACACAGCAAAAGCCCGAGGATTCACCGGCGAGCCAGACTGAGAGGGTCAATCCGTCGGCGAATACGGCGTCGACCTCGCTCGACTTGAGCGCCTCGTGCAGCGCCGGGAAATCCGGATAGGTCTTGCGCTCGGTCTTGGGAAAGTAACTCGTCAAATATTCCTCGTGTGTCGAGCCGGCGATCACGCCGACCTTCTTGCCCGCAAGCGTGCGAGGGTCGAGTTCGCCCTGGGGATAATCCTTGCGCGTCGCGAACCGCGCGGGCGTCTGGTAATAGGGCGAGGTGAAGTCGAGGCGGTTACGAAGATCGGCGCTCGCGGTCATCGAGGCGATCATCGCATCGCCTTTGCCGGTTTCCAGCGAGTCGACCAGCGTGTCCCACCGCCGCGCCTGGATCGTGCAGCCAATGTGCAGTTCCTCGCAGATCGCGCTGGCAATCTCGACGTTGAAGCCCGTCAGCGAGCCGTCGGCAAGCGCGAAATCCAGCGGCAGGTAATCGTCCGCGGTGAGGAAACGGATCACTCTGAGGCCAGAAAGATCGGGCTTGTCGCGATGCAGCGCAGGATCCCAGAAGCTCGGTACGGCGTCTGCGAGGGCAGGGGCGATAGTGAGAGCCAAAGCCGCCAGCGTTGCGGCAAATCGCAATGCGCCTTGAGCCATTCTCCTCAATTCACTGTGCTCCCTTGACAGACTTCGCGCCGCACAAGATCATTTGCCATTAAATAATCAGCCGCAAATCTTATTCCGGGGTTCACCCATTGTACGCGCTTGCCCGTGATCTCGCCACCGTGCTCGATTTAGTCGCGGAAGGATCGCGGGTCATGGCGGGCGCGACCGATCTGTACCCGGCGGCGGGCGAGCTGCCGCTCAAGGGCGCGTTCGTCGACGTGTCGCGACTTTCAGACCTTAAGGGAATCAAGCGCGACGGCGACGAAATTCGGATCGGGGCGGCGACGACTTGGACAGAAATCGTGCGCGCCGAGTTAGGTCCCGCCTTTTCGGCTCTACAAGAATCGGCGCGCGAGGTCGGCGCGGGACAAATTCAGAACCGCGGCACGATTGGCGGCAATCTTTGCAACGCCTCGCCTGCCGCCGATGGCGTGCCGCCCTTGCTGATCCTCGACGCCGAGGTGGAACTGGTCTCGCACCGAGGCGCCCGGCGTCTGCGGCTCGCTGACTTCATCACCGGCAATCGTCGCAATGCGCTTGCGCCCGGCGAGATCATGAGCGCGATCTTCGTACCCGCTCAACCTCCGGGCGCACGCTCGATTTTCCTCAAATTCGGGGCGCGCCGCTACCTCGTCATTTCAATCGCCATGATCGCCGTGCTGCTCGAAACTGAAAATGGCGTCGTCAGCGACGCGCGGCTCGCAATCGGCGCCTGTTCGGCGGTCGCCCGCAGGCTGCCGCAGGCCGAGCGGGCCATGATCGGGCGCCCTGTCGCGGGCCTTGCTCAATCTATCACGGCCGAGCATCTGGCCGAACTGTCTCCCATCGACGATTCCAGGGCAACCGCGAGCTATCGGCGCGACGCTGCTTTGACGCTCGCGCGGCGCGCCATCGAGGCCTGCGCTGCGGGTGAAACGGGAGGAGCGGCCTGATGCTCGATCGCGCATCCGGCGTCCTTGTCACCCTGAACGGCGAACCCGTGCGCCTTGACGCGCCGCCGCTCGAGCGGTTGAGCCTGACTTTGCGCGAGCGCTGCGGTCTGACCGGCGTGAAGGTCGGCTGCGATGCAGGCGATTGCGGCGCCTGCACGGTGCTGATTGACGGCGAGCCAGTCTGCGCCTGCCTCACCGCCGTGGGGCAGGTCGCTGGCCGGCGCATCGAAACGATCGAGGGGCTTTCCGATCGCGAGCCGGTTGTCGCCCGGCTACGCGCCGCATTCCATGCGCATGGCGCCGCGCAATGCGGGGCTTGCACGCCCGCCGCGCTGATCACAGCCACCGCGCTGTTGCGGGTGAATCCGACGCCGACCGAGAGCGAAGCGATGGACGCGCTGGGCGGCGTGCTTTGCCGCTGCACCGGCTATCGCGCGATCGTCGCTGCCGTGTGCGACGCGCCGCTCACGCTGCCGGAAAGCGGCGCCGTGGGACAGCGACTGCCACGTCTCGACGGCGCGCTCAAGTTGAACGGCGAGGAAATCTTCGGCGCCGATGAATGGCCCGTCGACGCGCTGCTCGCCCGCGCCGTCCGCTCGCCGCACCCGCACGCCGCCTTTAAATTTGGCGACCTCGCCGCCTATGCGCGCGACACTTCGGGCGTGGTCGCCGTCTTCACCGCCGCCGACCTGCCGGGTCCAAACTGCTACGGCGTAATTCCCGCCTTCGCCGATCAGCCGGTATTCGCCGAAAAAGTCGCGCTGTTTCGCGGTGATCCCGTTGCGTTGATTGTCGGCGAGGACGCGGCCGTCCGGGCCCTGGATCTCAGTGCATTTCCAGTGATATGGGTTCCGTTGCCGGCGTTGACCTCCGTCGAGGCGGCGGTGGAGGAGGGCGCGCCGCGTCTGCACGTCGGCCGTCCCGGCAATATATTGACGCAAGGGCGTGTGGCCCGTGGCGACGTCGAGGCGGCGCTTGCCGCCTCCGATGTCGTTGTCGAAGGCGATTTCGAGACCGGCTTTGTCGAGCATGCCTATATCGAGCCCGAAGCAGGCTTTGCGCGCCGGGTCGGCGACCGGATCGAGATTCAGGCCTGCACCCAGGCGCCCTACATGGACCGCGACGACATCGCGAAAATCCTCGCTATCGCGCCCGAAAACGTGCGCATCATCCCCACAGCGGTCGGCGGCGGCTTCGGTTCGAAACTCGACCTCTCGGTTCAAACGTTCATCGCGGTCGCGGCTTGGCTGCTGAACCGCCCCGTGCGGATGATCTATTCCCGCGCGGAATCGATGATGGCGACAACCAAGCGCCATCCCTCCCGCATCCGCGTAAAGATCGGCGCGAATCGCGATGGGCTGCTGACCGCGATGGACTTCTCCGCCGACTTCAATACCGGCGCCTATGCCTCCTGGGGTCCGACGGTCGCCAATCGCGTGCCGGTCCACGCAAGCGGCCCCTATCGCATGCCGAACTATCGCGCCGTCGCCCGCGCTGTGCACACGCATTTGGTGCCCGCCGGCGCTTTCCGCGGTTTTGGCGTGCCCCAGAGCGCGCTGGCGCAGGAGCAGTTGTTTGACGAACTCGCGCTCAAGCTCAGGCTCGACCCGCTCGACTTTCGTATTCTCAACGCATTGCGCGCCGGCGATCCCACCGTCACCGGCCAGCGGCTAGAGGACGGCATGGGGTTCGCCGCTTGTCTCGAAGCGTTGCGCCCCCGCTGGCGCGAGGCCCGCGCCGAAGCTGCCCGCTTCAATGCGAGCGCGCCCGCTTCGCTACGACGCGGCATCGGAATCGCTGGCATGTGGTACGGCTGCGGCAACACGTCGATGTCGAACCCTTCGACGATCAGGCTCGGACTGAAGCGTGACGGCCGCATCGCGCTCTACCAGGGCGCGGTCGACATCGGCCAGGGCTCCAACACGGCGATCGCCCAGATCGCGGCCGAGGCGCTCGGCGCGCCGATCGGGGTGTTCGATCTCCTGTCCGCCGACACCGACCAGACACCCGATGCGGGCAAAACCTCGGCCTCGCGACAGACCTTCGTTTCCGGTGGCGCGGCCGCCAGATCGGGAAAGGCGATGCGCGCGGCGATCCTGCGCCTCGCCAATGCAGGCGAGGATGCGCGACTCGCCTTCGAACCCGGCGCGATCGAGATCGGCGGCGCGCGTCGCGTCACGCTCGCCGACCTGCCGCTCAACCAAGCCGGCTACGTGGTCGAAGTCGCCGAATCTTTCGATCCGCCAACCACGCCGCTGGACGAAAACGGGCAGGGCAATCCCTATGCGGTCTACGGTTCGGGCGCGCATCTAGCCGAGGTGGAGGTCGACGTCGAACTCGGGCGAGTGAAAGTCTTGCAACTGACCTGCGCGCATGATGTCGGGCGCGCGATCAATCCGACATTGGTTGAAGGTCAGATCGCCGGCGGCGCGGCGCAGGGGCTTGGCCTCGCGCTGATGGAGGAGTTCACGCCCGGGCGCGGCGAGAACCTGCACGACTATCTGATCCCAACCATCGGCGACATGCCGCCGGTCGCGTTTATCCTGATTGAAGACCCTTCGTCGGTGGGGCCGTTCGGCGCCAAGGGCATCGGCGAGCAATCATTGATCCCGACCGCTCCGGCGATCTTCAACGCGATCCATCAGGCGACCGGCGTCCGCCTCACCCGCGCGCCCGCGACGCCAGACCGGGTGCGCCGCGCGATCCTCGAAGCTCGGGGATCGTTGACATGAGCGACGACGTAATCCGCTGCGACGCCTGTCCGGTGCTATGTTATATCAGGCTAGGCCTCACGGGCGCCTGCGACCGATACGCGAACGAAAACGGCTCGCTAGTGCGGGTCGATCCGCATGTGCTGCTGGAGCGCACGCGCGACGAGGGCGGCAAGCTTGCGCCATTTGCGGCGTCGCAGGATTCCTGGAGCGGCGAAATACTCGACACGCCGCTAATTACGGCAATAGGCGCGGGCACCACCTATCCCGATTATAAGCCGGCGCCTTTCATCGTCTCGTCCAAAGTCGACGGCGTCGACATGGTGACGGTCGTTACCGAGGGCATCTATTCCTATTGCGGCGTGAAGCTGAAGATCGACACCGATCGACATCTGGGATCCGAATGCGCGTTTGTGCGCGCCAAGGGCGAGCCGGTCGGCCATGTGACGACGGGCGAATATGGCTCGCAGATGCTGTCGCTCGGCGGCGTCAATCATCTGACCCATGGCGGCAAAAAAGAAGGTCGCGTCACCTGCGAGACGCTGCTCGCGCTCTGCAACGGCGAGGCGGTCGAACTGACTGTCGACGGGGGCGCCAGTGTCATCGTTGCTGCGGGGCAGGCGCCGATTGTCGAGGGCGCGCGTGAGGAGCGTATGCGGGTGGGCTGCGGTTCGGCGACGATCGGCATGTTCGCGCGGCAATGGGTGGGCAAGGTCGACGAGGTCGTTGTGGTTGACGATCACATCACCGGCGTGTTCTCCGAGCATCAGGCGGGAAAGCTGATCGGCGCGCGTGAGACGGGCCTCAAGATGAAGGGCCGGCGATCCACGCCCGGCCGTTACTTCAAGGTCGCCGAACCGGGTACGGGCTGGGGCGGGACCAACGTGAAGGACCCGCTGGAGATCGTCGCGGGTTTCGATCCCAAGAAGGCGTGGCCGGGAATGACCTTGTTGATGGTCTCGACCACCGGCGAGCAGCATGCGTTCTACCGCCTGGACGACGCGTTGCGCCCGGTCGAAGCCGAATTGCCGGAGAACTTGCGCCAGTCCGTCGAGCGCATCGCCGAGAATTGCGAGCCGGCGCTTTGCACCGTGCTGTTCATGGCCGGCGCCGGAGGGTCGCTGCGAGCAGGCGTGACCGAGAACCCGGTGCGGCTGACGCGCTCCGTGCGCTCGGCTTTCACCAAGGTGACGGCCGGCGGCGCTCCCGTGTTTGTCTGGCCCGGCGGCGGAATCACGTTCATGGTCGATGTGTCGGAAATGCCGAAGAACGCGTTCGGCTACGTGCCGACTCCGGCGCTGGTGGCGCCGATCGAATTCACGCTGCGCCTCGACGACTACGCCGCGCTCGGCGGCCATTTGGATGAAGTGCGCCCGCTTGCGGAGGTGCTCGCGCGACATCGCGACCAACCGAGGAACGTGTTCGTCGAGGGCGCCGTGGCGCGTCTGCCAATTACGACAAACGAAGGCCAACGTGCGGCCAAATGAGTGCCGGGCAAGGCGCGCTTCATCCGGGCCCGGCGCCTGCGATGTTCTCTCCTGCCGGCGCCAGAGCAAGCGCCCGCTACCTTACCGACCGCAGACTGCACCTTCACGACGGTCCAATCGATCTCATCATTGAAGCGTTCGGCGGCCCAGACCAGACCGAATTTGCCTATGCCGCCGCCGCCCGCCGATTTGCGACCGTGCTCGACGAACTCTGCGCCGAACTCCCCCTGCTGCGCGCGCCCGCGCCCACCTCGCCGCCAGAGGGCGCCGTCGCGCGCCGGATGACGGCAGCGGCGGCGCCATTTGCGGCGATGCGCTTTGTCACTGCAATGGCCGCGGTAGCCGGCGCGGTCGCGGAGGAAATTCTAGCCGCAATGACTGATGCAGCCGACCTCGCCCGCGCCTATGTCAACAACGGCGGCGACATCGCGCTGCATCTGGCGCCGGGGACAATGTTCCGCGTCGGCCTCGTCGCTACGCCTGATCGCCTCGCTCTCGACGGCGCGGCGGTGATTCACGCAAGCGATACCGTGCGAGGGATCGCCACCTCGGGTTGGCGCGGTCGCAGCTTTTCGCTGGGCATCGCCGACGCCGTCACCATACTTGCGCGCTCCGCGGCCGAAGCCGACGTCGCCGCGACATTGATCGCCAACACTGTCGACCTGCCCGGCCATCCCGCGATTTCGCGAGCGCCAGCGACGTCACGCGATCCCCAAAGCGACCTTGGTCCGCGTCTCGTCACGCTCGGCGTTGGCCCGCTGACTCGCGATGAAGTCGTCGCGGCGCTCGCGTCAGGCGTCCGCGAGGCGGAGCATTGGCGCCGCGAGGGCCGAATAGAGGCCGCAGCGCTGCGGCTCGGCGGCGAGACGCGGCTTGTGGGCTCGCCATCGCTTCTCTAGGTTTGGGCGAGAACCCGGGAGGACCCATGCCGTCGGTGCAGGAACGCAAGCGCGTCACGATCGTCGAGGATATCTATCACGAAGGCGGCCCTGTCGCGTTGAAGCCCTACCGGCGCGGCGCGATCCTGAGCGTCATCAAGAACCCGTTCGCCGGCCGCTATGTCGAGGACATCATCGGCTTTTCGGACGATCTGAAGCCGCTCGGGCTTGAACTGGCGCGGGCGCTGATTGCTGCGCTTGGCGGCGATCCTAAATTGATTGAAGGTTACGGCAAGGGCGCCATCGTCGGCTCGGCGGGCGAAATCGAGCACGGCGCGCTCTGGCATTCGCCGGGCGGCTACGGAATGCGCGAGGCGCTCGGCGGCGCGAAAGCGATTGTGCCCTCGGCCAAGAAAGTGGCGGGACCCGGGGCGCGGCTCGACGTGCCAATCACGCATGTCGACGCCTCCTATGTTCGCAGCCATTTCGACGCGATCGAGATCGGCATCGTCGATTCGCCCCGTGCCGACGAGATCTTGCTTGCGCTCGCCATGACGGTGGGCGCCCGGGTGCACGATCGCGCGGGCGGCCTGGAGGCGTCGCAGATCAAGGGAGAGGACGGACTGCGATGAAGGCGAAAATTCGTAAGCTCATCACGATCGTCGAGGAGACGCGCGAGGAAATAGGCCGCCCGATCGATCCGCCGACGCGCCGCGCCGCCGCGCTTGCCGTGATCGAGAACCCTTTTGCGGGTCGTTACGTCGAAGACCTTTCCGAGTTGATCGACATTGGAGAAGAACTGGGTGACTTGCTAACCCGGCGCTCGGTCGAGGCGCTCGGGATCGCGGGCGCCAACGTGGAAAGCTACGGCAAGGCGGCGGCAGTCGGCGAAAACGGCGAACTAGAGCATGCCGCCGCGATCTTGCATCCCAAGCTCGGCGCTCCGGTTCGCAGGGCGCTGGAAAAGGGCGCCGCGCTGATTCCCTCCTCGAAGAAACGCGGCGGCCCGGGCGTCCCGTTCGACGTGCCGCTGGGACATAAGGATGCGGCCTTCGTGCGCAGCCATTTCGATGGCATGGAAGTGCGTGTCGCCGACGCACCGCGCGCAAACGAGATCGTGGTGGCGGTGGCGGTGACCGATTCGGGCCGGCCACTGCCGAGGGTCGGGGGATTGCGTAAGGACGAGATCAAAGGTGTGGATGGGTTGCGGTGAACAAGCGCCGCAGCGTGCCACGCGAAAGGAATCCCGCAACTCAAAACAACCCTCCTATGCGCCAGTGACTAGCTACCGCCGCAAAGCCGCCCTATATGGGATGTTCGTCCCTTTTATCCGCGCCTTACGGAAGATCGTGAAGCCCCGATGACGTTCAACCCCGCGCCTCTCTTCGGCCTCAATCCCGAACCCGCAGTTCTGCCGCCCGTTGGCAGCGGTGGGGTTGTCGATTTCAAGCTCGATAATGACCTGACGGTCGTCGTCATTCCCGACCACCGCGCGCCCGTCGTTACGCATATGATCTGGTATCGCAACGGATCGGCTGACGACCCACCGGGCAAGTCGGGCATCGCACACTTCCTGGAACATCTAATGTTCAAGGGTACCCTGGCGCATCCCAAGGGCGCATTCTCGGAGGCGGTGGCGGCGGTCGGCGGGCAGGAGAACGCCTTCACCGGCAACGATTACACCGCGTATTTCCAGCGCGTCGCCAAGGAACATCTGGGCGAGATGATGTCCTACGAGGCCGATCGCATGACGGGCCTCGTGCTGACTGACGAGATCGTGGCGCCCGAGCGCGACGTGGTGCTCGAGGAGCGGCGCATGCATTGCGACGCCGATCCGAGTTCGCAGCTCAACGAGGCCGTGCAGGCCGCGCTGTTCACTCATCACCCCTATGGCGTGCCGGTGATTGGATGGGGCCACGAGATCGAGGGTCTTGGGCGCGAAGACGCGCTTGCCTATTACTCCCGCTTCTACACGCCGGAAAATGCGATTTTGGTGGTTGCCGGCGATGTGACGCCGGAGGAGGCTCGTCGCCTGGCAGAGATTCACTACGGCCGGATCGCCAAGCGCGGAGAAGCGCCGAAGCGCTTTCGTCCACGCGAGCCAAAGCCGGTCGCGCGGCGTCTTGTCACCATTAGCGATGAGAAAGTCGAGCAGCCTGCCTGGCAGCGCTGCTATCTCGCGCCGAGCCACGCGACAGGCAAACCGGGCGAAGCCGAGGCGCTTGAAGTATTGGCCCATCTGCTCGGCGGCGGCCAGACCAGCTACCTCTATCGCGCCCTCGTGATCGACGGCGGCAAGGCAGTGGCGGCGGGGGCTTATTACGCGAGTTCGGCGCTCGATGACACGCGCTTCTACCTCTATGGCATGCCCGCGCAGGGCGTCTCGCTCGACGAGCTTGACGCAGCCGCGGACAAGGCGATGGCGGAATTCTTCAAGACCGGCCTCGACCCGGAAGCGCTCGAGCGGGCAAAAACCCGGTTGGTCGCTGAGGCGATTTATGCGCAAGACAGTCAGGCGATGCTTGCCCGCTGGTACGGCTCCTCACTCGCGACCGGCCAGACTATTGAGGATATCCGCGCTTGGCCGGCTCGCATCGAGGCGGTCACCACCGAGGATTTGCGCGCAGTGGGGGAGACTTGGCTCGACCGGCGCCGCGCCGTGACCGGCTATCTAACTGCGCCGGAGAGCGAGGCGGCTTAATCGCCTCGCCAAAAAAGATTTGAGGAAACGCACGTAATGAACCAGCAATTCGTCAAACCGACCGCCGAAAGCGCCGTTAATGTGCGCGAGATCGTCAGTCCCGGCGGTGTTCGCGCATGGCTTGTTGAAGACTATGCGGTGCCGCTGGTTAGTCTCGAATTCGCCTTCCGAGGCGGGTCGACGCAAGATCCGGACGGCAAGAGCGGCGCGGCGACAATGCTTGCCGGTCTGCTCGACGAGGGCTCCGGCGATCTCGACCATCAGGCGTTCCACCGGGCGCTCGATGAAAAAGCGATCGAAATGTCGTTTCACGCCGACCGCGATCATATAAGCGGCCGCATGCGCACGCTGGTGCGGCATGTCGACCGCGCCGCCGCGCTGCTCGCGCTGGCCGTCGGTTCGCCGCGTTTCGATGAAGCGCCGTTGGCGCGCGTGCGCGAGCAGTTGAACGCGCAATTACGGCACGACGTGAACGATCCGAACTCAATGTCTCAGCGCGGCTGGCGCGCGCGCGTGTTCTCGAACCATCCCTACGCGCGAGCGAGCGAGGGAACGGTGGAGTCGCTCGCCGCGATCTCTCGGAACGATCTCGTGACGCTTGCGACCCGGCTAATGGCTCGGGACGTGCTGCATATCGCGATTGTCGGCGCGATCGACGCGGAGAGGGCAGGGCGACTTATCGACGAGGTTTTTGCTGGCCTCCCCGCCAAGGCCGAGCTTACCGCAGTCGGCGCCGCGTCATTCGGGGGCCTCGGCGGCCAGGAGATCCTTGATCTCGACGTACCGCAGACGACGATCCGTTTTGGCCGGCCCGCCATGCCGATGAAGAACCTCGACTATATACCGGGCTTGGTGCTCGCGCATATTTTGGGTGGCGGCACGGGCCTGTCTTCGCGGCTGTTTCGCGAAGTCCGCGAGAAACGCGGCCTTGCCTATTCAGTGTCGGCCTCGATTGGCACATTCGAACACGCCAGTTATCTCTATGGCGGGACCACCACGAAGAATGAACGCGCGATCGAATCGCTGGACGTTATTCGCGGCGAGATCTTCGACATGGCGCAGAACGCCGTCTCCGAAGACGAACTCGAAAAGGGCAAGCGCTACCTTATCGGATCATACCCGCTGCGGTTCGACACATCGAGCAAGATCGCTGGCCAATTGGTTCATATTCAACTCGACGGGCACGGGACTGAATGGCTGATCGAGCGTAACCGATTGATCGGAGCGGTGACGATGGCCGACGCCCGCCGCGCCGCTGAACACCTGTTTGGCGACGGGTCGCTCAGCGTGGTCATGGCGGGACGGCCAGTCGGAGCATAATGTCCGGTGTCGCCACCGCCGAAATTCCTTCAGCCGTTATCCCCTCCCTCCTCGTGGGAAAGGGTTAGGGCGGGGGGATCGTCCAGCTTGGTCCACACTTTCCCGGTAAAGCTCCCATACGTTGGTTCTCACTGGCGCTACCAGCCATGACCGTACGCCGGCTCGACCCGCTGCTGATCGATCGCATCGCGGCAGGCGAGGTTATCGAGCGACCTGCCGCCGCCATAAAAGAGCTTGTCGAAAACTCGCTCGACGCTGGCGCCAAGCGCATCGAAGTCGCGATTTCGGCAGGCGGGCGCGATCTGATCCGGGTCAGCGACGACGGCGACGGCATGGATGCCTTTGATCTCGCGCTATGCGTCGACCGTCACGCAACATCGAAAATACCGGACGGCGATCTCACGCGAATCGCGACGCTAGGCTTTCGCGGTGAAGCGCTGCCCTCAATCGCCTCAGTGTCGCGGCTTGAGATTCGCACACGTGCGCACGGCGGCGAAACCGGCCTGAGCCTGCGGGTAGAAGAGGGCGCCAAAGGCGAGATCGCCCCGAATGCTCACCCGGCGGGAACTCGCGTCGAAGCGCGCGATCTGTTCGCCGCGACGCCCGCCCGGCTGAAATTCCTCAAGACTGACCGTGCCGAGGCGCAGGCTTGCGCCGACGTCGTGCGCCGGCTGGCGATCGCCAACCCGCACGTGCGCTTCGCCTTCGCCACCGAGATCGGCGGCGGCTTCGATTTCGCAGCCGCCGGCGTTGGCGAAGCGGGCGAACGCGAGCGGCTGCGACAAGCGTTGGGTGAGGAATTTGTCGCGAACGCGTTGCGTGTAGACGAGCTGCGCGAAGGCGTGCGCGTCGCCGGCTATGTCGGCTTGCCGACCTACAACAAACCGAACGCGGCAAGCCAGTATGTGTTCGTCAACGGCCGCGGAGTGCGCGACAAGCTGGTCTCGGGCAGCTTGCGCGGCGCCTATATGGATTACCTCCCCCGCGAGCGACATGGGGCGGCCGTACTGTTCCTCGACCTCGATCCACGCGACGTCGACGTCAACGTCCATCCCGCGAAAGCCGAGGTGCGGTTTCGCGACGGCGCGCTTGTGCGCGGACTGATTATCGGTGCGGTCCGGCGTGCACTGGAGGCGGCTCGTCATCGGGCGGCGACCACCGGCGGAACGCGCACGCTTGATGCGCTGCGGGCGCCTGAATGGCGCCCCGACATGGCACGCACCAATCTCTCCTGGAACTGGCGCGCTTCACCTGCGGCGCCTTCGGGGTTGGCGGAGGCGGAGCCGCCGGCTTTTGCCGGGCTCGTCCCCTCGGTTCGCGCAACGCTGACGCCAGCGGAAAGCCCCGACCTCGACGCCCCGCTCGGCGCCGCACGCGCGCAGTTGCACGGGACCTATATTGTCGCGCAGACGCGCGCGGGAGTTGTGATTGTCGATCAGCACGCCGCGCACGAGCGAATCGTTTACGAAAAGCTGAAGCGCCAGCGCGAGGAGCTAGGGATCGAGCGGCAGATCCTGCTTATTCCGCTCGTTGTCGAACTCGAACCTCGTGCGGCCGATGCGCTTATCGACAATGCTACGGAACTTGCAAGTCTTGGGCTGGTGGTCGAGGGCTTCGGCCCCGGCGCCGTGCTGCTGCGGGAGGTCCCAACACTAATTGCCGGAGGAAATCTCGCAGGTTTGCTCGCCGATCTCGCCGAGGATCTC